>DATAZJ010000216.1:0-3377 GCA_036272115.1 Rhodopila sp.
GATTCTGCCTCGGAATGGGGGCTGACGGAGTATGGCGGCAGCAGTCCGGGCGTGGTCGGGCGCGACCTGGCGGCCGAGGGGATGTTCGCCTATGGCAGCCGGGTGGGGTTCTGGCGGGTTCTGCGGCTGTTTCAGGAGCGCGGGTTGCCGATGACGATTTTCGGCTGCGCCCTGGCGCTGGAGCGCAACCGGCCGGCGGCGGAGGCGATCAAGCAGGCTGGCTACGACGTCTGCTGCCACGGCTGGCGGTGGGAAAAGCATTTCGAGATGGAGGAGGATTTCGAACGGGCTCGGATCGCCCGAGCGGTGGCGTCCCTGCAAACCACCATGGGGGATCGTCCGCTGGGCTGGTACTGCCGCAGCGGGCCGGGCGTGAACACGCGCCGGCTGCTGGTGGAGGAAGGTGGGTTTCTTTATGATTCTGATGCTTATGATGACGAATTGCCGTATTGGACGAAGGTTGGAGATCAGCCGCATCTGGTCGTGCCATATAGTTTGTCGACCAACGACGCGAAGTTCGGCCGGGGGGTCTTCGGCACCGGTGACGATTTTTTCCATTATTGCCGTGATGCGTTCGACTTTCTGTATGCCGAGGGACGCACGCAGCCGAAAATGCTGTCCATCGGGCTGCATATGCGGCTGATCGGGCATCCGGCTCGGGCGGCGGGGCTGCAACGGCTGCTGGATCATATCGGCCGGTTCGATGGGGTCTGGGTGACCAGGCGGCTGGATATCGCCCGGCACTGGGCTGCACATTTCCCGCCGCCGGTTGCTGGCCGGACAACGCGCTGATACGGAGTTCCATGCCTCGGGATGATCGCGCGACAACGGATGGGATTGCCCGCGAGGAGAATGTCCTGGTGGTGAAACTTGGGGCGTTCGGCAATATTATTCTCTCGCTGGCGGCGTTTGGGGCGATCCGTCGGCATCACGCGGGTGCGCGGATCAGCGTGTTGACCAGCCGGACGTATGCCGATTGGCTGCGGACATTCCCGTATTTCGACGAGGTGCTGGTCGATCCGCGGCCGCGCTGGTGGGATCTGCCGGCGCAACGCCGCCTGGGGCGGACGCTGCAGGAAGGACGCTTCAGCCGGGTGTACGACTTGCAGACATCGGCTCGGTCTTCGCGGTATTTTCATTTATTTCCAGCGAAGTATCGGCCGATGTGGTCGGGAATCGCGTTTGGTTGCGCGCTGCCGGACCGTGACCCTCGGCGCAATGTGCTGCACGACACCGAGCGGCAGCAGGGGCAGTTGCGGCAGGCGGGGATCAGCGTGTTTCCGCCGGCCGATCTGTCGTGGTGCCGCGGCGATATCGCGCGGTTCGGATTGCCGGCGGATTTCGCGCTGCTGGTGCCGGGTAGCTCGCCGGATCGGCTGGGGAAACGGTGGCCGGCGGCGCGATACCAGGCGCTGGCGGAGCGGCTGGCCGCACAGGGGATCACGCCGGTGGTGATCGGCAGTGCGCCCGAGAAGGGGCTGGCGGCGGAGATTCCGGCGGCGATCGACCTGATCGGGCAGACCAGTTTTGGTGATCTCGCCGACCTGGCGCGGGCAGCGCGGTTTGCCGTGGGCAATGATACCGGGCCGATGCATTTGATCGCAACCGCGGGGTGTGCCGTCATCACATTGTTTTCGAAGGATTCAAATCCCTCGCAGTGTGCACCGCGCGGACGCTGGGCACGAATATTGCAGCGGCCTGACCTCGCCGACCTGCCGGTCGACGCTGTGCTTGAAAGTTTGCCTGACTGATGTCTGACATATCGATACCGTCGAAAGCCGCCGTAACCGACGGCGTGCCGATGCCGCAGCGGATGTGGGCGATCCTGACGATCGCCCTGGGGCTGACCCTGGCGGTGCTGGACGGCGGTATCGCCAATGTCGCGCTGCCGACGATCGCGCGGGAGGTGCATACCTCGCCGGCCAATTCGATCTGGGTGGTGAATGCGTATCAGCTCGCGGTGACGATCTCGCTGCTGCCGCTGTCGTCGCTGGGCGAGATCTACGGCTACCGGCGGATTTACCAGGTGGGGCTGGTGCTGTTCACGCTGGCGTCGCTGGCGTGTTCGCTGTCGTCGTCGCTGCCGACACTGATCATTGCGCGCATGCTGCAAGGGCTGGGTGCGGCGGGGATCATGAGCGTCAACAGCGCGCTGATCCGCTTCATCTATCCGCGCCGCTGGCTGGGGCGAGGCGTGGGGCTGAACGCGACGGTGGGGTCGATCGCCTCGGCTTTGGGGCCGTCGGTGGCGTCGGTCATCTTGTCAGTGGCGCCGTGGCCGTATCTGTTCGCGGTGAACGTGCCGCTGGGCGTGCTGGGCGCGGTGATCGCGCTGCGGACGTTGCCGCTGACGCCGCTGTCGGGCGGCAAATTCGATTTCGGCAGCGCGGCGTTGCAGGCGGTGGCGTTTGGGGCGCTGTTGTTCGGCGTTTCGGAAATGGGACACGGCGATTCGTGGCTGCGGGTCGCGGTGGAACTGGTGGTCGCCGGGGTGTCCGGCTTCGTGCTGGTGGTGCGGCAACTGAGCCGGACCGCGCCGCTGTTGCCGATCGACCTGCTGCGCATTCCGCTGTTCGCGCTGTCGGTGACGACGTCTGTCTGCTCGTTTATCGCGCAGGCGGTGGCGCAGGTGTCGATGCCGTTTCTGTTCGAGCATCGGTTCCAGATGGACCAGGTGATGACGGGCCTGCTGATGACCCCGTGGCCGCTGGTGGTGGCGGTGGTGGCGCCGTTCACCGGACGGCTGGCGGACAAATATCCGGCGGGGTTGCTGGGCGGCGGCGGGCTGGTGGTGATGGGGCTGGGGCTGCTGGCGATGGCGCTGCTGCCGGATCATCCGTCGACGTTCGACATCGTCTGGCGGATGACGGTGTGCGGCATCGGGTTCGGGTTTTTCAACACGCCGAACAATCGGGCGATCATTACCTCGGCGCCTCCGATCAGGACGGGCGGGGCGAGCGGGATGCAGGCGACGGCCCGGTTGCTCGGGCAGTCGATGGGCGCGGCACTGGTGGCACTGGTGTTCACGGCGTTTCCGGAGACCGGCACGACGGTGGCGCTGTTCATCGCCGCGGGCGTGGCGGGGGCGGCGGCGTGCGTGAGTTTCAGCCGGCTGGCGGCGGCCTGAGGACTCGCCGCCGATCCGGCAGGGTCAAATCGACGGGATCACTTCGCCGGGGATACGCGGTTCCAGAATTCGTCGAACTCACGGGTGTCGAAGAAGGCAGTGGCGCTGACGACTTTCGCGTCCTGCATGCGGAAATACCACGTGTAGGTATTGCGGTAGGGCAGCCCGTCTTTCGTCGTGGCGGCGGCATCGAAAAAGATGATCACCATGTCGCCATCCGCGTAGATGCCTCGCACGGTCGGCACCAGCG
>DATAZJ010000217.1:0-3266 GCA_036272115.1 Rhodopila sp.
CCGCATCGCCCAGCCCGACGACGTGGTGGACGTCATGATGTTCCTTCTGTCCGACGCCGCGCGCTACGTCACCGGAACGACCATCCCGGTCGACGGCGGCACCCAGGCCGCCTTCATCCCGCCCGGTTCCCCCTGAGATGATCCGCTGGCTCCTGCTCCTCATCGCCCTTGCGCTGCCCGCCCAGACTGAGGAACGCGTCGTCAACATCTACAACTGGACCGATTATATCGATCCGTCGGTCCTGGCCGATTTCACCAGGGAAACCGGGATCAAGACCCGCTACGACGTGTTCGACAGCCTGGAAACGCTGGAAGCGAAGCTGTTCGCCGGCCATTCCGGGTACGACATAGTGGTCCCAAGTAACGAGCCCAGCTTTTCCCGCCTGATCCGCGCCGGGGCGCTGACGCCGATCGACCGCACCAAGGTGCCGAACTGGAAGAACCTGGACCCGGTGCTGATGCAGCGGGTCGAATCATCCGACAAGGACAACCGCCACGGCGCGATCTACCTCTGGGGCTCGATCGGACTAGGCATCAATCCGGATCGCATCCATGCCGTCGCCCCCGACGCGCCCTTGGATTCCTGGGCCCTGCTGCTCGACCCCGCATGGGCGAAAAAGGTAGCCCCATGCGGCATCATCATGATGGATTCGGCGATCGACGTCGTCCCCTCGGTACTGCGCTACCTCGGCCGCGACCCCAACGGCGCCACCCCGGCTGACTTCGATGCGGTCCTGAAGGCGCTGATGGCCATCCGCCCCTACATCCGCGAATTTGCCAGCGGCGGCGCCCTCGAAGCCCTCGCGACCGGACAGGCCTGTCTAGCCCTGGACTACTCCGGAGACGTCGACCAGGCCGGCGCCCGGGCAAACGAAGCCGGCAACCATGTCCACGTCACCTACGTGGTCCCGAAGGAAGGCTCCGAGATCGGCTTCGACATGCTGGCGATCCCCGCCGACGCACCGCATAAGGAAGACGCGCTGGCGTTCATCAACTTCGTTCTCCGGCCCGACATCATGGCGCGCATCACCGATGCGACCCGCTACCCGAACGCCATCCCGGCAACCCGAGCCCTGGTCAGGCCCGCCTTGCTGAACGACCCGAACGTCTTTCCGACCGATGCGGTGATGCAACGCTTCTTCACCATCGGCCCGTCCACCCCGGCTGCGGACCGTGCCCGCACCCGCCTGTGGGAACGCTTCAAGGCAGGAAACTAGACTTGCCGACTCCCACTTCCGAAAACGCCCTGACGATCTCCGCCCTGACCGTCACCTACGGCACCATCCCGGCCCTCGAAAACCTCGACCTCACCATCAGAAGCAACGAACTTTTCGTCCTGCTCGGTAGTTCCGGGTCCGGAAAGACCACCCTGCTGAACGCCATCGCCGGCTTCGTCCGCCCAGCCGCCGGACACATCCTCCTGGACGGCGCCGACCTGTCCGCCCTGCCGCCGCACCGCCGCCCGGTCAACACGATGTTCCAGTCCTACGCCCTGTTCCCGCACATGTCGGTCGCCGCGAACATCGGCTTCGGCCTGCGCCAGCAAGGCATCTCCCGCGCCGAAACCGCCCAACGCGTCGAGGCGATGCTGACCCTCGTCCGCCTGGAAGGCTTCGGCCGCCGCCGCCCGGCCGAACTGTCAGGCGGCCAGCAGCAACGTGTCGCCCTGGCCCGCAGCCTCGCACCCAGCCCAAAGCTGCTGCTGCTGGACGAACCCCTCTCCGCCCTCGATCAAAGCCTGCGCCGAGACACAAGAACCGAACTCGTGCGCCTGCGCCGATCCCTAAGCATCAGTTTCGTCCTCGTCACCCACGACCAGGATGAGGCGCTGGAAATGGCCGACCGCATCGGCGTCATGCGCGACGGCCGCATGGCCCAGATCGGCACCCCCGCGGACCTCTACGAATCCCCCGCCGACCGTTTCGTCGCCGGCTTCCTCGGCGCCGCCAACATCCTGCCCTGCCTGATCGACGGCACATCCGTCACGCTCCCCACGCTCGGCGTCACCATCCGCTCCGCCCGCCCCGGCCCATCCGGCCCCGGCCTGCTGGCACTCAGAGCGGAACGCCTGCGCATCGGCGGCGACCCGTTGCCGAACCAGCTCGATGGCACCGTGACCGACAGCAGCTATGCCGGCGATGCCCTCGCGCTCTCGGTCCGTCTCGCCGACGGCACCATCCTGCGGGTCAAGCGAGCCCTGACCGACGGCCTGGGCGCCGCGACGGTCCAGCCCGGCATGACGGTGCGCGTCGGCTGGCGGCCGGAGGCCTGCATGCTGCTGCCGCCATGACAAAGGCCCGACGCTGGGTCCTGGTCGTCCCGGCCACCTGGCTGATCCTGTTCCTGGCCGCCCCATTGGCGATCGTCCTGCTGATCGCCTTCGCCCAGCCGGCCGACCGGATCCCGCCCTTCACCCTCGGCTTCACCCTCGACAACCTCCGCCTCGTGGCCAGCGACCCGCTCTACCGCGACGCCCTGCTGCGCAGCCTTCGCGTCGCCGGCATCTCCACCCTGATCTGCCTGGTCATGGGCTTCCCCGCCGCCCTGGCGATCGCCAGGGCCCCGGACCGCTGGCGCAACGCCCTGCTGCTGGCAGTGATGCTGCCGTTCTGGACCGGCTTCCTGATGCGCATCAACGCCTGGATCGGGCTGCTGGCCGACAACGGCCTGATCGTCCGCCTGCTCGGCACACCCCACCTGCTCTACACCGACACCGCGATGTATATCGGCATGGTCTACACCTACCTGCCCTTCATGGTGCTGCCGCTCTACGCCAGGCTGTCCCGCCTCGACCCCGCCCTGATGCGCGCCGCCGCCGACCTCGGAGCCCCGCCATGGCGCGTCTTCCTGAGGATCATCCTGCCGCTCTCCAGCCCCGGCATCGCCGCCGGCGCCGCCCTGGTCTTCGTCCCCGCTATCGGCGAATACGTCATCCCGGCACTCCTGGGCGGCCCCCAGGCGCAACTGATCGGCAAAGTCCTGTGGGAGGAGTTTTTCTCCAACCGCGATTGGCCCACCGCCTCCGCCGTGGCGGTCTGGCTCCTGATCGTCCTGGTCGCCGTCCCGGCGATCCTGCTGCGAGCGGCAAAGGCCCGCCCGGTCCCAAACCCGTGACCCCGTGACACAAATACCACTTTCGGTGCAGCACGATCCCAAATCGCAACTTGTGGGTATTTTTCCCACATCGACCCATGCTAATGCGGCAGGCGAAGGAACACCCCCACGCCGATGCCGGAAGACCCCCCTCCACAGCCGTCCCCCCCGGC
>DATAZJ010000218.1:0-4437 GCA_036272115.1 Rhodopila sp.
CGATAATCGACGTCGAACCCGAGGTTGCGCGACGCCGAGTAAAGGTTGGCACCGTCGATGAAAAGGGCGACACGTTCGTTCGGCAGGAAAGGCGGCATCGTCATAACCTTGCTATGCTGGTTGCAAATGGGTGGAACAAAACCGAAGGCGGCAAGTCCCGGCTAAATCACCGGAATCGGAGGGAGAGATCATTATAGCCATGAGTCAATTTTGTGACCACCGAAACGGTGGCAGCATATCCCAGGGGTGTATAGCCCTGATCGGCGTGGGCGCAAACCTGCCGGGTCCTGGTGGCCAGCCGGCCCTGGAGACGGCGAGACGGGCCGTTGCGATGCTGGACTCGCTGCCCGGCTTGAAGCTTGTGGGGCTGTCGCGCTGGTTCGAGACGGAGCCGATACCACCTTCCGGCCAGCCGCCCTATGTCAACGCCGTCGCGGCGCTGCGGATTGACCCCGGCGCCAATCCGGACCCGGCGGCGCTGCTCGCGCATTTGATGGCGATCGAGGCGGCGTGCGGGCGCGAACGCGGTGCGCCGAATGCGGCACGCACCCTGGACCTGGATATCATCGGCATCGGCGGCATGGTTCGCGAGGCGCCGGACCCGATCCTGCCGCATCCACGGGCGCATTTGCGGGCGTTTGTGCTGGCGCCGCTGGTGGATGTCGCACCGGACTGGGTGCATCCGGTGCTGCGGCAGACCGCGGCGGCGCTGCTGGCCGTGCTGCCGCCGCAGGCGATCCGAGCGCTCTGATAGCGGCGTTGTTGTTGAGCCATCGGCACCGCCGTGGCGTCGTCTCGCGGCTCTCCGGTGACGAATTGTCTTGACTTTCATCCCATTATGTGATTTTATTCTTAGGACATTTTAGTCCGCCTATCCTAGCCAATTGCAAAGACGAAAACCTTACCGTGCGAGACTTCATTTCAGCGATCGATTGGATACCGCCATGGCCGGCGTTTTGACTGTATTCGATGTGCTGCTTCAGCAGCCGTCGTCTGATCCCGTTGTCTTTGCCGGCCGATCGCCCGGATGTGGCGTCGGGGGCCGTTGTCCTTGGTCTGATCGCTGATGATCGTCGCCGAGGCTGGCCTGGCATGGCCGGCGGCCGCGAGGCCAGTGCAAATCCCGGCGTGCGCCGCTTGCATCGGACCAGCGCTCGCGGCTGGCGGCGCGGTTTGCCGGACGGACATGTCCGGAATTTCCAACCGACGATCATAGCATCCCGAATTGCAACGAAAACACATCCGCACCGGCCGGATCGCCGGCATTACAGGAGTAACAATCATGCTCGCCCTGCTGAAAATGCTCGATGCGCGCCTGTCAGAGCCATCGACCTATGCGGGACTGTCCGCCGTGCTGCTGGCGCTGAATGTCAATATCGACCCCGGCATCTGGCACCAGGTCACACTCTACGGAACCGTCGGCGCCGGGATTGGCGCGATGCTGCTGTCCGAGATCGGCAACAAGCCGCCCATGCAGGTTGCCGTCGACGTCATCGAGGCGCTGGCAATCGGATTGAAGGCGATACCTTCCGACCCAAAGACGGACCCGGCGTCGGGTTCGCAGAACAGTTCGGCACCGTACGGGACGACGAATCCGGCACTTCCCCCCGCTCCTGTTTCCCTCGCGCCTTGAAAGGCCATAATCGTGAACCGTCGTTCCTTCTTGCGTACCTCCGCGCTTGCTCCGCTCATCGCCGGCCTGGCGGCCTGTGGCGTCGTCACCACGACGACCACCAATGGCGTAACCAGCCTGACGATCAACGTCGCCCAGCTCAACAACTGGGGGCAGGCGTTTATCAACATGGCAACCCTGTTGGCGCCCCTCATTGGCCCGGTCGGCGTGACCGTTCTGGCGATCGGCACTGTCGCCAAGGCTGACCTGACCGCGGTCGATGCGGCGGCGGGTGGATCGCTTTCCCTGTCGTTCGATTCGACCTCGGTCCCGGCGGCGATTTCGTCGCTGCTGGCTGACGGCCAGAAGATCGTCTCCACGGTCGGGGCCGGTGTCACGAGCGGCGCGATATCCGCCTTGTCCGCCGAAGCCCAGACCTATCTGACGGCGGGCGAGACGATCCTGTCGCTGTTCTCCGCCGCACTCGGATCGGTCGCGGCATCGGCGTCGACGCCGCGGATGACCGAGGCGAGCGCGCTGGCGGCCCTAAGGGTCAACTGAGGTGATCACCGATATCGAAGCCTGCCACGCCGTTGCTGATAGCTATGGGTCTGTGCCGAGCGTCGCTATCGGTGACGTTCGCCTTGTCATCACGCGGAAGCCGTGGGGATCGATCGTCGCGATCCCCGGCACTCGGGAGGCGGTCCTGGCGGATTGGGTTCGTGATCTGTGGGCCTTCCCGCACGAATCGCGTCAGCATCCTGAGTTGGGCGAATGCCATGACGGTTGTCTGGCCGGCGCAGAAATGGCGCTGGCACCGACAATGGCGGCCGTGGGGAACGACCCCTATGTCGTCGCCGCGCATTCGCTGGGTGGCGGCGTGGGCGTGCTGCTGGCGGCGATGATGACCCGGGCAGGCCGAGCGCCGGTCCGGATCACAACATTCGGGTGCATGAGGCATTCGATCGGGCCGGACGTGCCGGGGATTCTGGCCGCTGTTCCGGGCGTCAGCTATCGCAACGGCGGCGATCCCGTGCCGGGTCTGCCGCCATGGCCCTACGCAGATTGGCGCGTCGCCGCGCAGCTTGGGGCGCGTGGAGGCGACTCGATCCCGGATCACTTCATTGCGGCCTATCAGGCGGCGATGGGGGAATAGAGACCGACGGTCGCGGGGGGTGTCGTGGGGGTGTCGCGGGGGGTTTCGCAATGCACACGACTTCCGGGCTGTTGCGACCGTTTGCAAGGCTAGTTGCCGTTATCCGTTCCATGGCGTGACGGGAAGCCGTTCCGCTGTTTGCAGTTCAAGGACCATATTCTATGCCGGTTGACTTCTCCCCCTTCCGCACGGGGGCCCGACACACATCACCGCCCGCATCGGTTCCGCTCCTGATGGACCGTGCGAGACTGGACCTGATGACCGCGCCGGCCGCCGCCGACTGGCACAGAGCGGCGCCAGCGGATGGTGACGCGTTGGGCAATGACGGGTGCGGCTGTTGCGTGGAGGCATGGGACTATCAGGAAGAACGTATCCGCCTCGCCAACGCGACGGGCAGCACGTGGAAGCCGACCGCCGCGATGGCGCTGGCGCGCTACTCCCGACTGACCGGCTATGATCCGGGGACGGGCCAGCCTGACCTCGGCACCGACACGGCGCTGGACAGTGCCGACCTGTGCAGCAAGGGCCTGCAGATCAACGACCAGTTGCTGGACGTGCCGCACTGGACGTTATTGGATCCGGCGAACCTGACGCACATCAAGATCGCCGTCGCGCAACTCGGCGCTGTCGCACTGACGCTCAATCTGCCGATCGCCTTGCAGGATCTGGACTTCGACAAGGCGCCGGGTAGCGGTCCGGATTGGGTGCCGGGATCGTGGGGCATGCACCGCGTGGGGTCGGGGAAATATGATGGCGATACACTCACGATCCGGACCTGGGGGCTGGATAAGCCGGTGCATCCAGAGACGTTGAAGCTGATCCTGGTCGCGGTCGAGGCGCGGGTGTCGCAGCGCTGGCTGACGGCGACGGGCCTGGCGCCCTCGGGGCTTGATATGGATGCGCTGATGGCGGATCGGGCGCGGTTGACCGCGTAATCGGTGTTCGGGCTTGCGAGATCACGCCGGCGCTGCGTTCGGCGCTTGGAAGCCTGTGCCGCCGTCGGCACTGTGTTCGACCAATTCCGCCATCACCCGGGTCAGCACGCTGCTCCAGTCGCCCGGGGATGGCTGGCGGAGCAGTCGGAGCGATCGATACCAGGGGCTGTCCGAGCGGTTCTGCATCCAGCGCCAGTCCGGGGCGTGCGACAGCAGAACCCAGGCCGGCTTGCCCAGAGCCCCTGCGAGGTGGGCAACGGACGTATCCACGGTCACCACGAGATCGAGGCTGGCGATCAGCGCCGCGGTTTCCGCATAATCGGTCATCCACCGTGTCAGGTCGGGCAGGCCGAGCGTGCCGGCGGGACCGCCATGCCGCAGGTTGATGAAGCTCAAGCCTGGGATGTCGGGCAGCGCCACCAGGATGTCCGCCGGCACCGACCGCCGACGGTCGGCCGGGTGCTGCGGATTGCCGGCGAGTGCGATCCCTACCCTGCGTCCGGCGGGCAACCGCCCGTCCCAGGCGCGGATGCGGACGGGATCGGCCGAGAGATAGAAGTCCGGGTTCGGGATGGTGGCCAGCGTCGTGCCGAACAGGCCGGGCAGGCTGATCTGGTCGACCCAGGAATCATATGCCGGCAAGCGGTCGGATGCAGCGACGGCCTGAACGCCCGGGATCGACCGCATCAGCGTCACCAGCGACGGTGCGCAGACGAGAACAGGGTGGCCACCGG
>DATAZJ010000219.1:0-6654 GCA_036272115.1 Rhodopila sp.
CCGGCGGAAACCAATGTGCTGCGACGCAACGACCTCACCCGCGGCGGCACCACCACGGCAGACGCCGTGCGGGCGCTGAATGAGCAGGTCGGTGGCGTCAACCTCGATTCGGCCTCGGGAAATCCGTTTCAGCCCACGATGTTCTACCACGGGTTCCAGGCTTCGGCGCTGCAAGGCACGCCGCAGGGGCTGGCCGTCTATGTCAACGGCGTCCGCTTCAACCAGGCGTTCGGCGACACGGTCAATTTCGACCTGCTGCCCAGCCTGGCGATCGATCAGATGAACCTGGAGGGCTCGAATCCGGTGTTCGGCCTGAACGCACTCGGCGGTGCGCTGAACGTGCAGCTCAGGAACGGCTTCATTTATCAGGGAGGCGAAATCGAGCTGTCCGGCGGCTCATTCGGCCAGTACGGGGCCAATGTCCAGTACGGCCGCCAGAGCGGCAACACCGCGACCTATGTCGCGGCCAGCGGCCTGCACCAGGGCGGCTGGCGCGACCTGCAATCCTCCGACCTCGAGAATTTCTTCGGCGATATCGGCTGGCGGGGCAACAAGGGCGAAGTGCATTTCAATGTCCTGGCGGCCAATTCGGTGCTGAACGGGCCAGGCACTTCGCCGGTCGAGCTGCTGGCCGCCGATCCCGCCGCCCAGTTCACCGCGCCCAACCGGATCAGCAACCGTTTCACCCAAATGAGCCTGTCGGGCAGCCTGGACATCAGCGATACGCTGTCGCTTCAGGGTGTGGCCTACTACAACTATTTCCTCCAGCGGGTGAGCAACGGCAACGCCCCCAACGACCGGCCGTGCAACGACGGGTCGGGCCTGCTGTGCAGCGAGACCGGCCTCAGCACCACACGCGGCGGCGGCACGATCCCCGCCTTCCTCGGCGCCGATCCGCTCGCCTATTCGGAGCTCGACAACCAGACCACCAACACCAACGGATACGGCGCCTCCATCCAGGCCACTGACACGCAGACCATCTTCGGCTTCGCCAATCATCTGGTCGGCGGCTTCAGTTTCGACGGCTCGCAGACCACGTTCACCGCTGCTTCCCTGATCGGCGGCATCACCCCGGACACGCGGGAATTCGTCGGTCCCGGGGTGACAATCGATGAGCCTGGCGGCAACGCACCGGTGCGGCTGGGGATCAGCGATGCCTATTATGGCCTGTTCGTAGCCGACACGTTCAACCTCACCGACCGCCTGGCGCTGACTGCCTCGGGCCGGTTCAATGCCGCCGAGATCAACCTGAATGACCGGAACGGCGGCGATCTGACCGGCCGCCATTCCTATCAGCGCTTCAATCCTGCGGCCGGCGTGACCTACAAGGTGACGCCATGGCTGACCGCCTATGCCGGCTATGCGGAGGCAAACCGGGCGCCGACGCCGGCGGAACTGTCCTGTGCGGGTCCGGCCGAGTCCTGCAGCCTGGCGAACTTCTTCGTGGGCGACCCCGACCTGAAGCAGGTCGTCGCGCATACCGTGGAGGCCGGCCTGCGCGGCACCGTATCGATCGGCGAGAACGACCGGCTGAGCTACAATCTCGGTTTCTACCGCAGCAACCTCGACGACGACATTCTGTTCGTCAACAGCACGACCTTGAACCGGGCGTTCTTCACCAATGTCGGGCAGACCCGCCGGCAAGGGGTGGACGCCGGCCTCCAGTACAAGGCGGCGCACTGGTCGGCCTACCTCGCCTACACCTATACCGACGCGACCTTCCAGACCGGCTTCGCCGAGGCCGCCGGCAATAATCCGGCCGCCGACGCCGACGGCAGCATCACCATCCGCCCCGGCAACCGGCTGCCGGGCGTTCCGGTCCATCAGGGCAAGCTGGGCGTGAGCTGGCGGGTGACCGAGCGGTGGTCGATCAGCGCCGTCGCCGTCGCCCAGAGCGGGACGTACCTGTTCGGCGACCAGGCCAATCTGACCCCGCGGCTGCCGGCCTTCGTCACGCTGAACCTGGGCACCAGCTATCAGATTACGCCGCATATCCAGATGTTTGCCTCGGTCGACAACGTGACCGACGAAAAATATTACACTTACGGCACGTTCTCGCCGACCGCGGCGGTGCATCTGTCGCAGGCGCCGAATGCGACCAATCCGCGCGCCTACAGCCTCGCGGCACCGGTGGCCGGCTTCGGCGGGGTGCGCATCACGTTCTGATGGTGCGTCCGCCACCGGCCTGTTGCCAGTTCCCGCGGTTGCTCAGGCGGCCATGCCGCGTGCGCAGAAGCAGGAGACCTCCACCGGCAGATCGGCACGTGCGGCGGCGATCTCCATGCGTTGGCGGATCAGCGGCGCCTCCACCGTTTCACCGCGTCGCTCCAGACAATCCAGCAATCCGCGCAGTGCCCACACATTGTCTGGATGGATCTGTGCACGCGGCAATGCACCGGCGAGCCCGAGGTCCTCGCGATACACGGCTTCGGCCTCTGCAAGGCGGCCCTGCTCCAGCAGCAGTGCGCCCAGCGCGTGGCGCACAGGCTGCATCCAGCCCCATGGCTCATCGTACGGCAGGTCGTCCTCCAACGCGGCAGCGGCGCGAAGATGGGCGAACGCCGCGTCGTGCTCGCCGCGGCGATAGGCGATCTCGCCCGCCAGCATCTCCTCGGCCACGGCCAACAACTGCACACACTTCGCGTTGTGCAGGTATCGCGACTCCGGCACACGTCGCGCGGCGTCGCGGAACAGCGCCTGCTCCGCCTCCGCCGCTCCAATCTCGCCCAGTGCAGCGTGCGAGACGCCCTTGGCGTAATGCATCATCGCTATGGTGTTGCAGTACAACGCGGGATCAGCCGGCAGATCCTGGGCGATGATCTCCTGCCACTTGCCGAAACGGATCATCACGTGCTGCCGGATCGACACGTAGCTCTCGAAGAAGTCCGCCATCGGCGGCGAGGGAATGCGCAGGAACGCTTCCGGCATGGTTTCAACCAGCTCGGCGGCGGCGGCGATGGCAGGCGCGTACTGGCCCAGGAACATCGCGCCATAAGCGGCAAAATGGTAATTGTGGATGCGATAGCCGGAGTAGAAATTCATGGGTCCGACGCGGTCGTAGAACTTGCGGTCGGCGATGATGGCCTTCTGGTTCCAGTACATCGCATCGCGATAGTGGCCGCACTGGATGTCGATATGGGTCGGCATGTGTATGAGATGCCCCATGTCGGAGCTTATCTCACGCAGCCGGTCACCGGCGTGCAGCGCCAGTTCGGGATGTGGCGACATTTCCATCAGGTGGACATAGAGGTGCAGCAGGCCGGGATGGGACATCGCGCCCGGCAGGTCACGGAACGCCGTCTCCAGCACGTCACGCGCTTCCCGCGTGCCGGCACCCGATGACGGCTGGCCACCGCGCTGATCCCACATCCGCCAGGGCGTGCGGTTGAGGATCGCCTCCGCGAAGATGCAACATACGTCGAGATCGTCGGGGTGTGTGCTGTACACGGCGCGCATGGCATCGGCGAAAGCGTCGTTCCACGGGCGCTGGTCGTCGATCGGCTCGCGCTGCGGATAGCGGGTGGGTAGCGCCTCGATCAACACGCGTTCCGACGGGCTCACACCGCCGGCGCGAGCGAGTGCTGCGTGGGCGGCGTCATAGGAGCGGGCAAGGGCCGCGGCCCTGCCGCCTGGGTCCATCAACTCCCAGGGGAAGTTGTAGTTCGGTCCGGCAGCGTAGCCGATGCCCCAGTGTGCCATGGCACAATCCGGGTCGGCGGCCAGCGCCTGTTCGAAGCAGCGGATCGCTTCCTCGTGGTGGAAACCGAAGCACCAATTGAGACCGCGGTCGAACCAACACTGCGCGTCAGCAGAGGCGGTCGTGATGATGCGAGAATAGGGCCCGAGATCATAGGGATAATCCACGACACTTCCTCCCTGGGTTTTGGCGGACTGTATGCGGCGGTGGTGCCGTGCTTCAACGATTTCATCGGCGGTCGGCGCGGAGCCGGCGAGTGCCGGCCAGGATCGCGCATCATAGCAGCCATTCACGTGACAAATCCTGGCCGCTTGGCGACTGACGCCTGCTCGGCGATCGGATACGAGGCGGCCCCCCATACGCGGCATGACAGGCTTGCATCGTACACCGGCCGTGTTCTGCCAAGCCGGCCGCTGCCGAACCGAACCCGCCGTCACCCCACCGCCGGTTCCAGCGCTGCCGGATCGTGCTCATATAACCAGCGCAGGGCATCGGGCGAGCGGTCGCCGGCGCGCGCCCACTCGGCGTCCCGCGCACGCTGCGCCGCACCATCCGGCATGTGAAAACGGGTCTTGTTGGCCCGCGACATCGCCTGCAGCCGGCTTACCCGCGGCAGGCGAAGCTGTTCGTAGCGCTTCAGCGCCGCAACCGGATCACCGGATGCGGGATCACCGGCGCCGGCCGCCAGGCAGGCCGCCAGAGCGGCCCCGTCCTCGATCGCCTGTGCCGCCCCCTGCCCCATGAACGGATACATCGGATGGCACGCATCGCCCAGCAGCGTCACCCGGCCCACCGACCAGCGCGGCAGCGGGTCGCGGTCGAACAGAGCCCAGATGAAGCAGGTCTCGGCCGCGGCGATGATCCGGCGGACCTGCGGATGCCAGCCGGCAAAGGCCGCCAGCGCACGATCCACCGTCGCCCGGTCGGTCCAGTCCTCCCGGTTCCACGTATCGTGTTCGGTCCAGCCGACGAAGTTCAGCAGCCGCCCGCGGGAGACGAAGTAATGCACGAAATGCGCGCCCGGCCCGACCCATGACTGGCTGTCAAGCGGCAAGCCGAGGTCGGCGATCCGCTCGGCCGGAACCAGGCCGCGATAGGCGACGCAGCCGGCAAACACCGGCGCCTCCTCGCCGAACAGCCGGCCCGCGACAGTCGAGCGGATGCCGTCGGCGCCGACCAGCACATCGACCGACACGCGCGCACCATTGTCGAACCAGGCCTCGACACCATCGCCCTGCTCGGCGACGCCGGCAAGCCGGCAAGCCGGTGGCCGAGGTGGATATGACCGTCCGGCAGGCCCGCGGCGATCACCGCCAGCAGATCGCGCCGGTGGATGGTGATGTGGGGCGCCCCGTAGAGCTCCTCGCACAGCGGGTTGAGCGGCGCCTGCTGCAAGGTGCGCCCGTCCTGCCAGCGGCGCTGATGCGTGCCCAGCGGGCGCACGCCGTCGCGGTCGAGCCCGGGGCCGAGGCCCAGGCGGCGCAGGACGCGAACCGCATTCGGACCCATGTTGATGCCGCCGCCGACCTCGGTCAGTTCCGCGGCCTGCTCGAAGACCTCCACCGCGAAACCGGCCTGGCGCAGCGCCACGGCGGCGCAGAGGCCGCCGATCCCGGCGCCGATGATACCGATTCGTATCATTACTATACAGGTCCCATCTGGTGCGGCTCGTTCGGCCGGAGGCCGCGGCGCCAGGCGGCAACAGGGGCATGCGGCGGCATCGGTATCCTCCCTCGCGGTGGATCGCGCGGATGTGCGTTCGGGATCGGCCGGTATGGTCGGCCGGCGCCGGCGGAAAGAAAAGGGCGGGGCGGCTGATCCGGTGGATCATGACCGGCGTCCGGCCGGGACTTCGCGCGCGATGGCTGGCGGGTGAGTATTGCGCGCGATTACAATCCGAATGACGCCGCCCTTTACTTCTACTTCTCCGTCAGACTCTGTCCGGGGAGGTCCCGGGGTCGCCGCCGCTGGTTGGGTCCGAACTGGCCCCGTCCCCTGCTGCAAGGGGAAAGCAGCGGCGGCGTAATCAGCGCTTCGGTCGGGCTGGGCGCCCGTCCACCGGTGGGCGGCGACGCCCTGCCTTATTCCTGTCTCTATATAACGACCGCCACCGGCCGCCGCATCGATGAGCGGGTACAGCCAACGGACACACCCCCGGCTTGACGCCCTATCGTACCTGGGTAAGTTCGTTTTGGATGCCTTGCGGTACCCTGTGTCGCTGCTGCGCCGGACCGAACGAGGCATAACGGGAAGGACGTCACAAAAGATGCCAAGCCGCAACATCTCGATCGCCAGGTTGTGCACAGCAACGATCCTGGGGCTGCCGTTGCTGCTGCTGGCGGGCACGCCCGCGCCGGCGCAGCAGCCAGCCGCCGCCGATCCGATCAAAAACATCCGTCCGGTCACCGACGAGATGCTGCTGCATCCCGATCCGGGCGACTGGCTGATGTGGCGCCGCACCTATGACGGCTACGGCTTCAGTCCGCTCGACCAGATCACCCGGGACAACGTCAAGAATCTGCAGGTCGCCTGGACCTGGTCGCTGACCAACGGCGCCACCGAGAGCACGCCGATCGTGCATGACGGGATCCTCTACATCTGGAACTATGCCGACAAGGTGCAGGCGCTGAACGCGGCCACCGGCGACCTGATCTGGGAGTATCGGCGCGACCTGCCGCAGACCATCATCGACCAGGCCGGCAACAACATGGCCAAGCGCAACATGGCCATCTACCAGGACAAGCTGATCATCAGCACGTCCGACGCCCACCTCGTGGCGCTGAACGCGAAGACCGGGGAGGTCGCCTGGGATCACGAAACAGCGGATTGGCGCCAGGGTTGGCGCTACACCGCTGGCCCGTTCATCGTAAACGGAATGGTGCTGCAAGGCATGACTGGCTGCGGCAACGCCGAACCCGGCGGATGCTTCATCAGTGCGCATGACATGCAGACCGGCG
>DATAZJ010000220.1:0-9993 GCA_036272115.1 Rhodopila sp.
TCACCGCGCCGGTATGTCCGTCCAGCGCGCCCTCCGTCACCACAAGCGCGCCATACCGCTCGGCCAGCGACGCCGCCACCGGATCGACCGTGTTGACCAGAATCCCCGCCAGCCGAGACGCCCCCGCCAGCGCCGACAGCACGTCCTCCAGCATCGTCGCCGCCAGCACTTCCCGCTGCTCCGGCGTCAAAATCGAACCCGTCCGAGACTTCGCCCCGGTAAACGCCTTGACCGGCACGCAGGCCCAAACGTCGATCATGAGGCGCGACGATGCCGCAAACCATGCATTTCCCGCCGCCGCAGCGTCGCCGCCGCTTCCACGACAATGCGCGCCAGAGCCTCCCGGTCCTCCATCGTCGTCATCAGCGTCTGCGCCAACGTGACACGGGCATCGATCGACACGACCTCCGACATATCCGCATGATCGATCACATACCCATCCAGCAGATCGGCATATCGCTGCGCCACCGTGCCAGCCGAGGGATCCAACCCCAACTCCGTCATCATCTTCGCCGTCGGCCCCTTTACCGCTCGGCCCGCGATGATGGGCGAAACCGCGATGATCGGCGCCTTGCAGGCGATCAGCGCCTCCCGCACGCCGGGGATCGCCAGGATCGGCTCGACACTGATGAACGGGTTGGACGGGCAGATCACCACCGCCTCCAGCGACGGATCGGCCAGTGCCGCCAAAAACGCCGGATGCGGCCGCGCCGCCCCCGCCCCTTGGAACTGCAACTGCGAAACCACCGGCTCACATCGCCGGTGAACGAAATATTCCTGGAAATCCAACCACCCCAGGTCGGTCAACAGCCGGGTCCGCACCGGATCGTCGGTCATCGGCACAACCCGTGGCCCCACCCCCATCCGCCGGCACAGATCGGCGGTGACAGCGGATAGGCTCTCCCCGTTCCGCAACCGCCGAGTCCGTTCCACATGCAGCGCCATGTCGCGGTCACCCAGCCGGAACCAGGTATCCCCGCCGAGCGCCTCCATCGTCTCCATGAACGACCACGTCTCGTCATGGCGGCCCCACCCGACCTCGCGGTTGGCCAGCCCGGACAGCGTATAGGCGACGGTGTCGATATCCGGAGAAATCGACATACCCAGATGCTCGAAATCGTCGCCGGTGTTGACGACGACCAGCAAATCCTCCGGCGGCATGATTCGCGACAGGCCGAGGGCCAGCTTCGCGCCCCCCACCCCGCCGGACAAGGCGATGATCACTGGAAAAGATCCTCCTCAGGCGGACGTATCATATCCGCCACGGGCATATTGGGTGCCTGCCAGGTTAGTCCACGTACCACGACGACGGGTTGCGCTTCCGCCGCCTGCCCCTGCAACAACGACGCCGCGGCGGCAATCTCATCCGCGAAGCCGATGATGCTGACTTCCAGGATGCGGCCGAACAAATCCGGCTGGCCGCGCAGGTCGATCACCGACGGAATGCCGGCGGAACCGATCGCCACCCCCGCGGTGCCGCGTCGCCACGGCCGCCCGAAACTATCGCTGATCACCACCCCCACATCGGCCTGCGACGCCAGCGCGGACCGGATCGCCTCGGCCGCTCCATCAGGGTCCAGCGGCAGCAGCAAAGCGCGATGCCGCCCATCCGCCGCCGCCACATTGGATTGGTCCACCCCGGCATTGGCCATCACGAACCCCAGCCGGTGCTGCATGATCATCAGGTTCGGCCGGCTGCGCACCACCTTCGCCGAATCCGATAGCACGACCTCCACGATCCGAGGGTCCTTGCCGACCTCCGCCGCCAGCTTCAGCGCCTCGGGCGACGGCACGACATCGGCCAGATCGACCGTCCGTCCCTCGGCCTTGGAGACGATCTTCTGCGCGATCACCACAACGTCCCGATCACGCAGAACCTGTCCGGCGCGTTCCAGGCCGGCCAGGATCAGCGCGGGCAGATCGTCCCCGGCCCGCACCATCGGCAGGCCAGGGATGGCAAACAATTCCAGACGAGCGGTCATGTTACCCGAACTGTTTCCGCAGCTTCGGCAGCACCAATTCCCCGTAGAGCTGCAAAAACCGAGCCTGGTCGTTGCCGGGGGCGTGGAACACAAGGTGACGGAAACCCATGTCGATATAGGGCTTGATCTTCTCGATATGCTCATCGGGATCCGAGGACACGATCCACCGGCTCGCCGCCCGCTCGACGGGCAGCGCATCCGCCAGCCGCTCCATTTCTTTCGGGTTATGGACCGTGACCTTCTCTTCCGGGGTCAGCGCCAGCGCCGCCCAGATGCGCGTGTCCTCCAGCGCCCGCTGCTTGTCGGTGTCGAACGAGACCTTCATCTCGATCATCCGGTCGAAGTCCGGCTTCGGCTTGGACGACAGGCCCAACCCCTCGGCCACGTTCGGCAGCAGCGTCTTCGTATACAGGTCCCAGCTCTTGCCGCTGGTGCAGATGAACCCATCCGCCATCCGCCCGGCATACTTGGCCACCTGAGGCCCCGCCCCCGCGACATAGATCGGCAGGAACGCGCCCGGCTTGTCGTAGATCGTGGCACCCTGGGTCTTGTAGTATTCGCCGGTGAACGTCAGGTCGTCCTCTGACCACAGCTTACGGATCAGGCCGATCGCCTCACGCAAACGAGCGAACCGCTCCTTCATTTCCGGCCAGACCATGCCGGTGGACGGCACCTCGTTCAGCCCCTCGCCGGTGCCGACACCCAGGATGACACGGCCGGGGAACATCGACCCCAGGGTGCCGAACACCTGGGCCACCACCGCGGGATGATAGCGGAATGTCGGCGTCAGCACGCTGGTGCCCATGACGATCCGCTGCGTGCTGGCACCCAAGGCACCCAGCCACGCCAACGCGGACGGCGCGTGCCCGTCAGTGTGCCGCCACGGCTGGAAATGGTCGCTGACAAAAACCGAGTCGAATCCCGCCTTTTCCGCCGCCACCGAGAAATCCAACAGCAGCCGGGGCGCGAACTGCTCCGCCGACGCCTTGTACCCGAGTTTCAAGGTCATAGACCTGCCTCCTTCAGTTGCTGCCACGCTACCGCCGACCCGGTGTCCCGGCAATCCACGCCCACTCGGCGCGTGCCAGCCATCCGCGCAACCGCTGGCGCGTCTTTAGGCGATTGGCCGCATTCAGTAGGCGCCTTCGAGCCCGGTATCGCCTATATTGCAGTGCGGCATAAACCTTGCCTGGAAGGAACCCATGTCTAGCCGCGATACCCGCCCGTGAGAGTCCTGCTGGCCGACGATGATGCCGAACGAGCCGGTGCTGTCGCCCGCGTTCTCGCCGCCGACCCCGGGTTGACCGTCGTGCGTCTGACGCAAGGCGAGTCGCTGGCCGATGCCGTCGCCTCGCTGGCCCCGGACGTGGTGCTGGTGGACATGGCCCGTCCCGATCGCGACGCCCTGGACGGCATCCGCCAACTCGCCGCCCTGAACGCCCGGCCGGTCGTGCTGTTCGTGGACGAAGACGACCCGGCGTTCATGGAGGAAGCGATCGGTGCCGGCGTCTCCTCCTACAACGCCATCGGCATGCCGCCACCCGACGTCAAACCCATCCTCCGCGCCGCGGTCGCCCTGTTCCGCCGGCATCAGCAGGCGCAGGACGATCTGAAGCAGGCCGAAAACCGCCTGAACGAACGGTCTGTCGTAGACCGGGCCAAGGCCCTCCTGATCAAGCAACGCCGCCTGAGCGAACCCGACGCCTACAAATGGCTGCGCCGCACCGCCATGAGCCGCGGCCGGCGGATCGTCGATGTCGCCGGCGAACTCATAAAAGAAGCGGAAGGAAACGCGGGATGAGCAAACCGATCCGCATCGGGCTGCTGCGGCTGGTCGACAGCGCGCCCATCATTGTCGCCGCCGCGCATGGCCTGTTCCGCCAGCAGGGCATCGACGTTCAGATCAGCGTCGAGCCGTCCTGGTCCAATATCGCGGACAAGCTGACCTATGGTGTCCTCGACGCGGCGGTGATGCTGCCGCCGCTGGCGCTGGCCACCTGCGCCGGGCTGCGCGGGCCGAAGGCTCGGCTGGTGGTGCCGATGTCGCTCAGCCAAGGGGGCAACGCCATCGTGGCAAGCAACCAGGCTGCCGCCAGTCTCGCCGCGGGCGGTTCGCAGCCCAGGCTCGGGTTGCTGGACTGGCTTCGGTCACGGCAAACCCGGCCACGCTTCGCCGTGGTGCATGCGTTTTCCACGCATAATCTGCTACTGCGCTACTGGCTCGCGTCCGGCGGGGCGGACCCGGATCGGGATATCGAGACGGTGGTGATTCCGCCGGAAAACGTCGTCGAGGCGCTGGCCGCGGAGACCATTGCCGGGTTCTGCGCCGGCGCGCCCTGGGGTGACGTCGCGGAGCGCCTTGGGGCTGGGCGCATCCTGATCGGCACCTCGGCGATCTGGCCGTTCCATCCGGAAAAATGCCTGTGCGTCGGCGAGGCCTGGGCGGACGCCAATCCGGACCTGCTGCACCACCTGCTGCGTGCGGTGCTGCGGGCGCAGATAAGCTGCGACCGGCCGGAGGAAGCGCCTGCGATCGCGGCGCTGCTGGCCGATCCGGACGGGTTGCGTCTGCCGGAGGAGGCCAGTCGGGCGGCGCTGCCCGGTGGATCGGGGGCCGAGTTGATCCGCTTCCACACCAGGGAGGCGTGGTTCCCGGCTCGGGCACATGCGCTGTGGTTCCTCGGCCAGTTGCGGCGGTGGGGCTGGCTGGACGAACGAACCGATCTCAATGCCCTGGCGGCGCGGGTCTATCGGCCGGACCTGCTCGCCTCGGCGGTCGAGGCCGAGGGGCTTTATCCCGCCGCGGGGCTGCCCGCCTTGGAAGGGACGGCCATGCTGCCGATGCCTGATGACGAGGCATTTTCTCCCAGAAACCGATGAATCTGGCCAATATATCTATATATGATCCTATTTTAGGCGTTATGCGCCATCCTTGCGCGTTTCAGGGATAAATTATGGGCAAGTCTCGCCAGGGGAATTGATCGAATCCTATGCATATCGCGGCCAACGACTTGGCATCGATCTTGCTGCGACTGCTAACAGAGTTTCAGTGCTGACAGAGTTTCAGAAACTCCGCGGACGGGCCCAATGACGGGTTCGGACCGGTCCCGAGGCGCTCGCGCTTCACGCAGCCGACCGGCGTGCCAACGATGGCCTGCCTCGCGAGTAATCACATGCACAAGGGCTTCCTCAAGGTCGGTCATCTGCCGACCCTCCTGGCGTCGTTTTTCTATTTCGACCTTAGTTTCATGGTCTGGGTGCTGCTGGGACCCCTGGGTGTGGCGATTGCCAAGAGCCTGCATCTCGACCCGGCGCACAAAGGGCTGATGGTTGCGACACCGGTTCTGGCCGGGGCGGCGCTGCGGGTTGTTCTGGGGCTGCTGGTGGATCGCTTCAAGGCCAGGCGAGTCGGCATCGGCGCCCAGATCGTCGTCATCGCCGGGTTGATCGCCGCCTGGGCCATCGGCATCGACAGTTTCCCCGCGACCTTGCTGCTGGGATGCGTGCTGGGCCTGGCGGGGGCGTCGTTCGCGGTGGCGCTGCCGCTGGCCTCGGCCTGGTATCCGCCGGAACATCAGGGCACGGCCTTGGGGATCGCCGGGGCGGGGAACTCGGGCACGGTGCTCGCGGCGTTGTTCGCGCCGGGGCTGGCAATCGCCCTGGGCTGGCAGAATGTCGTCGGCCTGGCAGCGATCCCATTGGTTTTCGCGCTCTGCTTCTTCATCTTCGCCGCAAAGGACAGCCCCAACGCGCCGCCGCCGAAGCCGCTGGCGGCCTATTTCGCCCTGCTGAAGGTCGCCGACTGCTGGTGGTTCATGTTCTTCTACAGCGTAACGTTCGGCGGCTTTGTCGGCCTCGCTTCGTCGCTGACCATCTACTTCAACGACGCCTACGGCCTGTCGCCCGTGGTCGCCGGCTATTGCACGGCCGCGGTGGTGTTCGTCGGATCCATGGTGCGGCCGTTCGGCGGTGCCGTCGCCGACCGGGTGGGCGGCGTGCGCGCTCTGGCGGTGCTGTATGCCGTGGCGGCCTGTGCCTTCGCGGCCATCTCCACCGGGCTGCCGACGATCTATCTGGCGATGCCGGTCTTCCTGGTCGGCATGCTGGCACTGGGCATGGGCAACGGGTCGGTGTTCCAACTGGTACCGCAACGTTTCCAGCGTGAGATCGGCGTGATGACCGGCCTGGTGGGCATGAGCGGCGGTGTCGGCGGATTCTACCTGGCCTCCAGCCTCGGTTACGCGAAGCAGATGACCGGCAGCTACGGGTCCGGCTTCCTGGTTTTCGCGCTGCTGGCGGCCGTGGCCCTGGTCGCCATCACCGGGGTGCGCCGCCGGTGGCGGACGACCTGGAGTGAGCTGTACGGCGCCGCTCGGGTGTAGGGAGCGCCAGCATCATGAACATGATCGCCCCTCGCCGCACGCGCCTGGTCCTGGTCGGCAACGGCATGGCCGGGGTGCGCGCCTTGGAGGAAATCCTGAGGCGGGCTCCGTACGATTTCGACATCACCGTGTTCGGCGCGGAGCCGCATGGTAGCTACAATCGTATCATGCTGTCGCCTGTGCTGGCCGGTGAAAAGACGTTCGAGGCGATCACGACGCATCCAAGGTCGTGGTACGTGGAAAACGGGATCGAACTGATCGCGGGTGAGCCCGTGGTCGGCATCGACCGAGCGGCCAGGACGATCACCGGTGCGCTGGGCACCACGCGACCCTATGACGTGCTGCTGCTGGCCACCGGATCGAATCCGGTCATCATTCCGCTTCCGGGGCATAAGCTGAACGGGGTTATCGGGTTTCGCGATATCGCCGATGTCGAAACGATGCTGGCGGCCAGCAAGTCCGGCACCCATGCCGTCGTCATCGGCGGCGGTCTGCTTGGTCTTGAAGCGGCGAACGGGCTGGCATCGAACGGCATTGATACGACCGTCCTGCATATCATGCCGGCGCTTATGGAACGGCAGCTCGATCCGGTATCCGCCGGCATGTTGCAGGCGGACCTGACGGCGCGCGGTATCAAGGTGATCACGGCGGCGAACACCACCGCGATACTGGGTGAGGCGCGGGTCGCAGGCGTGACGTTGGCCGATGGCTCGCATCTGCCGGCGGATATCGTGGTCATGGCAACGGGCATCCGGCCCAATATCGCGCTGGCGAAGGACGCGAGCCTGGTGTGCGGGCGCGGCATCGTGGTCGATGACGGCATGATGACCAGCGATCCCGCCATCTTCGCGGTGGGTGAATGCGTGGAGCATCGCGGCGCGCTGTTCGGCCTGGTGGCACCGCTTTACGAGATGGCGAAGATCGCCGCCGATCGCATCACCCGAACCGCTGACAGCGCATATGTGCCGGCGGTGACGGGCACCAGGCTGAAAGTAACCGGGATCGAGATGTTCTCGGCTGGTGATTTCATTGGCGACGAGACCACCGACGATGTGGTGTTCCGGGATGCCGCCCGCGGGGTGCATAAGCGGCTGGTCATTCGCGATGACAGGTTGATCGGCGCCGTGCTGTATGGGGATGCCGGGGACAGCGCCTGGTATTTTGACCATATCTGCAACGAAACCGACATTTCCGCGTTGCGCGAAACGCTGGTCTTCGGGCCGCAAGCAGGCGAGGACGATGCGCCGGGCCATGAACGCCGGGTACTGGCGGCAGTGGCATGAGCGGCATGAACGGAACGTCTCTGGCATGGACGGATGTTGGTCATATCGACGACATCCCTCGGCTTGGTTCTCGGGTCGTTTCGACAAGTTCGGTCGACATCGCGGTGTTCCGGACCTCCGGCGATCTTGTGTTCGCGTTGCATGACACCTGTCCGCACAAGGCCGGAAAGCTGTCGCAAGGCATCGTGCATGGCGAGTCGGTCACCTGCCCGCTGCACAACTGGGTCATCGGCCTGGCCGACGGCAAGGCGAAGGGACCGGACGAAGGTTGTTCCCGAACCGTTCCGGTCCGGCTGCGGGATGGACGCATCCTGCTGGCTGTGGGCGCGACATGACCGATGGGGTCCACACCACCTGCCCGTATTGCGGAGTCGGGTGCGGTGTGGTGGCGCAGCCGGACGAAACGATCAAGGCAGACACTGTGCATCCGTCGAACCGGGGGCGCTTGTGCTCGAAGGGTGCGGCGCTGGGTGCCACGCTGGACGACAGCACGCGGTTGACGGCGCCGACCGTGTTCGGACGGGAAACGGATTGGGATGAGGCGCTGCAGCTTGTCGCGGACCGGTTCCGCGACACGATCGCTCGGCATGGACCGGATAGCGTGGCGTTCTACGTATCCGGCCAGTGCCTGACGGAAGATTATTACGTTGCCAACAAGCTGATGAAAGGCTTCATCGGCAGCGCCAATATCGATACGAATTCGCGGCTTTGCATGTCGTCCTCGGTGGCCGGTCATATCCGAGCATTCGGGGAGGATGTGGTTCCGGGGGTTTATGAGGATTGGGAAG
This sequence comes from Rhodopila sp., assembly GCA_036272115.1. Lineage (GTDB taxonomy): Bacteria > Pseudomonadota > Alphaproteobacteria > Acetobacterales > Acetobacteraceae > Rhodopila. The sequence goes on from DATAZJ010000220.1 coordinate 8,436, forward strand.
AAGCTGATCTGGTGGTGCTTGTAGGCAGCAACGCCGCCTGGTGCCATCCGGTGCTGCATCAGCGGTTGCAGGCAGCTCGATCGTCGCGGCGAACGAAAGTGGTGGTGCTCGATCCGCGCCGCACCGCGACGGCGGAGGTGGCCGATCTGCATGTGCCGCTGGCGGCCGGCAGCGATGTCGCGTTGTTCAACGGTTTGCTGGCGTATCTTTACCAATCCGGAAAGGTCGATGCGGCGTGGATCGATCGCAACACCACCGGGTTCGCGGATGCGCTGGATGCAGCTTCGATGCACGCCGTCATGGCGGGGGTGGATAGCAGCGCGTCCCCCGTGATGGGGGCGTGGATGGGGGTGGAGGCCGTCGCGGCCGATTGTGGGGTCGATCCCGAGCTTCTCGAAACGTTCTTCGATATGTTCGCACAGACCGAACGGGTGATGACGGTCTATTCCCAGGGGGTCAATCAGTCCTCGGCCGGGACCGACAAGGTCAATGCGATCATCAACTGCCATCTGGCGACGGGACGGATCGGCTGGCCGGGGGCGGGACCGTTCTCGGTCACCGGGCAGCCAAACGCGATGGGCGGACGGGAGGTCGGCGGCCTGGCCAACCAGTTGGCGGCGCATATGCGCTTCGACGATCCGACCGACAGGGCGGCGTTGCAGGCGTTCTGGAGGGCGCCGGCGCTGGCGCCGAAGCCGGGCCTGAAGGCGGTCGATCTGTTCGATGCGGTGCTGGACGGGCAGGTCAAGGCGCTGTGGATCGTCGCCACCAATCCGGCCGTCAGCATGCCGCGCGCCGACCGGGTGCGTGCGGCCCTGGCGGCCTGCCCGTTCGTCGTGGTGTCGGATTGCTGGCACACCGATACGACAGAGCACGCTCATGTGGTGTTGCCGGCCGCGGGATGGGGCGAGAAGAGTGGTACCGTGACCAACTCCGAACGGCGCATTTCCCGTCAGCGGCCGTTCCGAAAAGCGCCGGGACAGGCCCGTCCGGACTGGCGGCTGTTCGCCGAAGTCGGGCAGCGCATGGGCTGGAAGGACGCATTTGCCTGGCAGACGCCCGCTGCTGTGTTTCGGGAGCATGCCGCCCTGTCCGGCCATGCCAATGGCGGCCGGCGGGTGTTTGACATCAGTGCCGTGGCCGACATCGACGAAGCCGGCTACGACGCGTTGCAGCCGTTCCGGTGGCCGTTGCCGGCCGGTGCCACCGATGAAGGCGGACGGCTGTTCGGCCAGGGCGGGTTTTCCACTCCGGACGGGCGGGCGCGGTTCGTTCCGACACGATATCAGGCGCTGCCGGCGGCCGGGCTACGGCTGAACACCGGCCGGGTCCGCGACCAGTGGCACACCATGACCCGCACCGGACTGGCTCCGGCTTTGATGAGCCATACGCCCGAACCGGTGCTGACCATCCACCCGGCCGACGCGGCGAAGGCGGGCATCACGCAAGGCGCCCTCGCGCGGGTCACCAGCGCCGAGGGCGACGTGCTGCTGCGGGCCGACCTGCGTCACACCCAGCGGCATGGCGAGATGTTCGCGCCGATGCACTGGACGGATCG
>DATAZJ010000221.1:0-14188 GCA_036272115.1 Rhodopila sp.
AAAATCCCGAATACCGAGAACCCGAAGAACGGCAGCACGAACGGATAAAACGCATAATCCTGCAACACCACGTACAAAATCAGTCCCGACGCCAGCGTTCCGGCGCTGTACAGCGTATTCGCCGCACGCCGCCCGATCGCATCGGCGATGAACCCATACGCTGCCTGCCCCAGCATCCCACCGATCCCGAACAGGATCATGCCATGGCCGATAAACGGCACCGCGGCCGCACCGGTGATCCCGCTTCGGGCCAGCATCTGCCCCTGAATCGTGGGCAACCAGACATTGCTCGGCCAGATCCCCAGCAACGCTCCCAGGGAAAAGAGAACCCCAATCATGGTGCTGTAACGATTCTCCCGGTTGAACAACTGCTTTGGCGCAAATCCCAGGAACCGGCGCTCCTCCGAACTGATCGCCCGAGCCGCTTTCAGGGCCCGCCGGCGGGCTTGCACCACCTGGAAACGCTCCGGCTCTTCCATGCCCCGCCGCAAGCCCAACAGGACCAGGGCCGGCAGCACCCCCGCGAACAACGGATAGCGCCACCCATACGGCCCCAGCCACGCGAACAACTGACCCCCGAACACGCTACCGAAAGACGCACCCGTCATCATGAACCCCAGCATCCGAGCCCGCGGCAGATCGGCGAACGCCTCGGCCACCAGCGGGATGCCCACCACGAATTCCGCCCCGGTGCCGACACCGGCGAAGAACCGGCAGATACCAAAGACCATCGTGTTGGGGGACAGCCCCTGCAATGCGGTAAAGATCGCCACCATCACCACGCTCAGCGCCAGGGTGCGGATGCGGCCGATGTAGTCGCCGACGACACCAAAACACATGCCACCGAGCGCCCAGCCCATCAGCCCGACCATGCTCAGCAACCCACCGGTCCGGCCGATCGCGGCAATCGTTGGATTGCCCCCCAGCAGCGCAATCAGTGCCGGATGCAGGACCAGCGCGAACAGGTTGAAATCAGTGTTGTCGAGTGCCCAGCCGAACCAGGCGATCAGCAATACCCGCCACTGATAGGCCGAAATGTCGCGCAACCAGCCACGACCGGACGCAGTTTCGCTGCTCGGCATCGATTTCCCCCGTTTTCTTGCCTGCCACGCTTGTTCACCGGCCACGGTCTGTCAATCTGCCCGGCGAAGGAGACCATCATGGCGGAAGAGGCGACCCAGGTACTGGCGGCGTTCGCAACGGCGCTCGACATCGAAATGATCCCGGACGGCGTGCGGACACAGTGCAAAAACCTGCTGCTGGATGCGCTGGCCTGTGCCGTCGCCGGCCACGCCGGGGAGGAAACGCCGCAGATCGCCGCCTTCGCCGCTGCCCTGGCCCCGGGGGCCGACACCAGCATCATCGGCGGCCAGCGAGCCTCCCTGACCGGCGCCACGATCCTGAACGCGTTCCTGATCACTGCCGTGACCATGTGCGACGCCCATCGTGCCACCCTGACCCATGTGACGCCCGAGGTCGTGCCCCCGGCACTGGCGATCGCCGAACGCGACAACCTGTCCGGTCGCGACCTGCTGGCGGCGCTGGCCGCGGGCTTCGAGGTCACCACCCGCATCGGCATCGGCCTCGACTTCCCGGCGTTCCGAGCGAAGGGCTTTCACGGTCCCGGTATTCTGGGGCCGTTCGGCGCGGCCGCCGCCGTTGGCCGTCTGCTTGGCTTCGACCCGGCAACCATGGCGCGCGGCTTCGGCCTGGCCGGCAGCCAGGCGGCCGGGACGTTCGCCGCCTGGGGCACACCCACGGTCAAGTTCCACCAATGCCGCGGCGCGTTGTCGGGATTGATGGCGGCGCTGCTGGCGCAACAGGGTTTCATCGCCAACGCCGACTTCCTGACCTGCCCCGATGGCGGCCTGTTCAGCGCCTACTCCGATCGCGGCTATCCTGAGCTTGTGACCGCGGGCCTCGGCACGCGATGGGAGTTGAATGAAATCGCGTTGCGCCCCTGGCCCGCCGCCGCCGCGATCCAGGGGATGATTTCGGCCCTGTTCGATTTGCTCGACCGGAACGATTTCCACGCACGGGACGTCAGCCAGGTGCATGTCGGGCTGGGCCAGCGTGCCTTCGACATGCATGGCGGCTACGCGACCTACACCGGAAAATTCCAGGCGATGCTGTCGGCGCACTACGCCGCCGCGGCCGTGTTGCACGACCGCGACCTGTCGCTGCACCAGTTCGAACCGGAGCGTTACGATGCGCCAGACCTCGTGCAATTCGCGGCGCAACGGGTCAGCGTGGCGCTGGACACCACCCTGTCCGGTCCCGAGGCAACCGTGGTGGTGACGCTGTCCAATGGATCGATACTCAAGGCGCGATGCACCCACACCCGGGGCTCGCCGGAAAACCCCCTGACCGCGGCCCAGGTGGAGGCAAAGTTCCGCCGGTATGCGGCACCCGTCCTATCCGCCAGCCAGATCGACGGCGTGGTTCAGGCCGTCGCGCGGCTGGAGGAAATTGCCTCGGTCCGCGACCTCACGGCGCTGCTGCGACGCCCGCCATCCTGAATTAACCCCGGATCCCAGGGTCCGGCAGACCAGCATGAGGGGGCCTCGCCAGGGTCCCGGGTAACGACCGGTTGATCAAGCTGATCCACCGCCCCATGGGCGCGCGATTAAACTTGCACAATGAAAGTCACTGGCATATGTAGCTTTCATATCGAAAGCTACACCATGCAGCACACCAGCTTCAACGCCCTGCCCTGTCCCATCGCCCGCGGCCTGGACCGTGTCGGGGAGTGGTGGAACATCATGATACTGCGCGACGCCTTTCACGGTGTCACGCGGTTCGACCAGTTCCAGAAAAGCCTCGGGATCGCGCCCAACATCCTGTCGCGCCGGCTGCGCGGGCTGGTCGAGGCCGGGCTGATGCAAAAAGTCCGCTACAACGATCACCCGCCACGCGCCGAGTACGTCTTGACCGCGATCGGCGAGGATTTCCGGCCGGTGCTGCGGGCGATGTTCACCTGGGGCAACCGCCACGTCATGCCGGAGGGAAATCCCCTCGTGCTGCCGGACAGCCCGCCAGCCATCCCTCATCCGAACACTGAAATCAGGAGACAAGCATGACCACCGCCGTGTTGGAACGCGCGCCGGATGTCCAGGTACGCCCTAAGCGCCCCAGCCTGAAGAAGGCCGCGATGGCCGGCGCCGCCCTGCTGATCGGCGCGGGGATCGTCTGGTATGGCTACAACTACTGGACCGTCGGCCGCTTCTTCGAGACCACCGACGACGCCTATGTCGGCGGCGACGTCACGGTAATGGCCCCCAAGGTGTCCGGCTTCATCACCCAGGTCGCGGTGACCGACAACCAGCCGGTCCACAAGGGCGACCTGCTGATCAAGCTCGACGACCGCGACTACCGAGCCGCCCTCGCTCGTGCTGACGCCATGGTGGCCGGCCAGCAGGCGACACTGGCCAACCTGGATGCCACCCGCCAGTTGCAGGATTCGCTGATCGAGGAAGCCCAGGCCCAGGTCGCGGCGACCGACGCCGAGACCGTGCGCGCCCGGGACGACCAGACCCGGTTCCAGGTGCTGTCCCGGACGGCGGCCGCCTCGATCCAGACGTTCCAGAAGGCCGAGGCCGACTACAAGCAGGCGGTCGCCAACGGCGACAAGGCGCGGGCGGCGCTGAACGCGGCTCGGCAGCAACTGGCGGTCATCGACACACAGAAACAGCAGACCAGGGCGTCCCTGGATGCCGCCATCGCGGACCGTGACACGGCACGCCTGAACCTCGGCTATACGGAACTACGGGCACCGTTCGATGGGGTGATCGGCGATCGCAGCGCCCGCACCGGTGCGTACGCTGCCGTCGGATCGCAACTGCTGGCCGTCGTGCCGGCGCGTGGCCTGTGGGTGGATGCCAACTTCAAGGAAAACCAGTTGGCGCAAATGCACGCCGGTGAAGCCGCTTCGATCCGAGCCGACGTGCTGCCCGATGTGACGTTCCACGGCCATGTCGTCAGCCTGTCACCGGCGACCGGCGCGCAGTTCAGCGTGCTGCCGCCGGAAAACGCGACGGGCAACTTCACCAAGATCGTGCAGCGGGTGCCGGTGCGGATCCTGCTGGACGGCGATGCGTCCGAACTCGGCCGCCTGCGCCCCGGCCTGTCGGTGACCGCGAACGTCGATCTGCGCGGTGCGAAATGAACGCCACCGTGCTGGACGCCACCGGCCTGACGACGCGGCAGAAGGTCTTTGCCTTCTCCACGATGACGGTGGGCTTCTTCATCGCGCTGCTGGACATCCAGATCGTTTCCGCGTCCCTGCAGGATATCGGCGGCGGCCTGTCCGCCGGTTCGGATGAGGTCGCCTGGGTGCAGACCAGCTACCTGATCGCAGAAATCATCGTCATCCCGCTGTCCGGCTGGCTGTCGCGGGTCATGTCCACCCGCTGGCTGTTCGCCATCTCGGCCGCGGGGTTCACCCTTACCAGCCTGATGTGCGGCTGGGCGTGGGACATCCAGAGCATGATCGTATTCCGCGCCCTGCAAGGTTTCCTGGGCGGATCGATGATCCCGACGGTGTTCACCACGGCGTTCGTCTACTTCCAGAACCATCAGCGGGTGATCGCGGCGGCAACCATCGGGGCGCTATCGTCCCTGGCCCCGACCCTGGGACCGACCGTGGGCGGCTGGATCACCGACAACTATTCCTGGCACTGGCTGTTCTTCGTCAACCTGGTGCCCGGCGTCTTCGTGACCATCGTCGTCCCGCTGATGGTGAAGATCGACAAACCCGATCTATCGCTGCTGAAAGGCGCCGACTATCCCGGCATGGCGCTGATGGCGATATTCCTGGGATGCCTGGAATATACGCTGGAGGAAGGCCCGAGATGGGACTGGTTCGGTGACGACACCATCCGCACGACCGCCTGGATCTCCGGCATCGCCGGCGTGGCGTTCATCTGGCGCAGTCTGACATTCGCCCGCCCGGTGGTCGATCTGCGGGCACTGAAAAACCGCAACTTCGCGCTGGGTTGTTTCTTCTCCTTCATGACTGGCATCGGCATCTTCGCGACCATCTACCTCACCCCATTGTTCCTTGCTCGGGTGCGCGGCTTTAGCGCGCTGCAGATCGGATTGGCGGTGTTCTCCACCGGCATTTTTCAGATCATGGCGATCCCGGTCTACACCTACTTCGCGCGCAAGATCGACCTGCGCTGGCTGATGCTGTTCGGCATGGCGTGCTTCACCTTCAGCATGTGGAACTTCACCCCCATCACCCATGACTGGGGCTGGCGGGAATTGCTGGTCCCGCAGGCATTCCGTGGCTTTTCGCAACAGTTCGCCGTGGCCCCGACCGTGACGCTGACCCTGGGCGTAATCCCGCCGGATCGGCTGAAACTGGCCTCCGGCCTGTTCAACCTGATGCGCAACCTGGGCGGCGCCATCGGCATCGCCGCTTGCGGAACGATCCTGAACGACCGCACCAACCTGCACTTCCTGCGTCTGGCGGAGCACCTCAACAACACCAACAGCGCGATGGTTGACATGTTGGGGCATACCGCCACCCGAGCCACCGCGCTGAGCGGGGGAGATGCGGTGATGGGCCACGCCATCGCACTGCGCGAGCTTTGGTCGCTGACGATGCGGGAGGCGCAAACCCAGACCTACTCGGATGCGTTTCTGGCGCTGATGCTATGCCTGGGCATCGCCACGGTGATGGTCCCGCTGATGCGCAAGGTGGCACCGCCCAAGGCACCGGTGGCCGACGCGCATTGAGGTGTCATCGCCGCAGGCCGGAAGCCGTGAACCATGCGGCAAACACAGACCTATATCAACCGGTGCTGAAGCCGACTCTTCTGTTGACCTCATCCGTCATGCCGACGGAGGTCGGTATCCATGCCTTTTGCCCACGAAACAAAGGCGCGGATGGCGAGCCTTCGCCCGCCAAGACGGGGGCACGGCGGTGCCGCAGGGTCAACAACAACGTCGCTTGGATTATAGAGCAAGACCGGGTCGGTCCGACCCAGTCTTGCCAGGCGTTTATCCCACCTCCACCGGCGCGATTTCCTTCAGGCGCGGCAGCACCTCCTGGGTGAACAGGCGGATGCCTTTGCTCGATTCCGCATGGGTCATGTAGCCCGACCGGCCGACCAGGGCGAGGTGCCCGAAACCGCCGACCTTGTCGTAAAACGCCATGATCTGCCGGTAGACACTGTCCGGATTGCCGGCGAACAGGATGCCCTGCGCCATCGCCTCCGGCGCGGTGATGGAGATCAGCTTTTCCGCGTTCCGGCTGGCCGGGGCGACGCCTTTTTCCGCATTCACCAGCGCCAGTCCGGCATCGGCTTTTGGTTGCGTCCGATACAAACTCGGCGCGGCCACCGGCGGCGCGGCGCCGGGCAGGAACTTGTTGAACTGCGGCGCCGATTTCAGGCTGGTATTCAGGAACCACAGCAGCTTGCTGCCGACTTCGATCCCTTCCTCCTCGGTGTCGCCGACGTAGACCAGTGCGGCATAGGCGAAATTGTCCGTCGTCACCTTCGGCAGACCCGCATCGGCCCGGGCCTTGCGATGCGCGTCGTACGCGCGCTTCGTGCCCTCCGGTCCGCGCAGCACCAGCACATGGCGCATGCCCCGCCGCCCGACCTCGGCCGAACTCGACGGATCGCCGGTCGCCGACCACATCGGCGGATGCGGGTTCTGGTAGGGCCGCGGCCAGATGTTCACGTGCCGGTGGCTGAAATGCTTGCCTTCCCAACTGAACGGCCCGTCATGCGTGGTCAGCGCCTTTTTGATCAGGTCGATCGCTTCCCAGTAGCGTTCCTCATTGTTCACCGGATTGACGTTGGACGACGCCATCTCGGTGCCGCCCGACTTCACGAAGCCGATGTCGAACCGGCCTTTGGCGAGGATATCGGCGGTCGCGTATTCCTCGGCGATGCGCACCGGATCTGGTCGCAACGAAACCAATGTCCCCAGGCTCAGCACGCGCACATTGCGGGTTTGCCGCGCCAGGAGGCTGGTCACCATCGGATTGGCACCGATCAGCGAATTGATGCCGGCGTGATGCTCGATCGCGATGACGTTCATCCCGAGGTCATCGCACAGCAGGAACTCGTCCAGCACCTCATCGAACAAGGTCGCCGCGATGCGCGGGTCGCACAGCCGGTTGGGTAGCGACGCCCGCACGGAATCGGCCGCGTCGGTGATCGCCTTGTCGACGAACGGATAGGGAATTTCACACTGCCACCAGGCGTCCATGGGATCGGTCTCCTTGAGCGTGATCGCCTGAGGCCAAAGGCCGAAAGGCGTGAATCACGCGAAAAACACTTACCAAGCGGTGAGATGATCGACAAAGACGTCCGGCTGCTCGATTTCCGGATGGTGCCCTGCCTTATCGATGACGGTGAAGCGCGCACCCGGAATCAACCCGGCAAAAGCCTGGCCATACGCTGGACGCACGATGCGATCGGACGCCCCCCACAGCACCTGCGTCGGCACATCGATCCGCGGCAGCCAGAACGCCAGCCTCGGGTTGTGCATATACGGATGCCATGCGTACCGCGAAAGCGACTCCCAGTTCCGGTGACGCATGATCAGCGCCTCATCGGACATCGCGTTGAAGTCCGGCGCGTTGGCCGGATCGTGCCACGTGCGGCGCTTCACCTCATCCGGGTGGATGTTGAAGACATCGGTGATGTCGGGTGTTTCCCGGTCGCTGATCTTGATGCCGACGGTATCCACCAGCACCAGACGAGCAATCTTATGGCAGGACCGGACGGCAAGTTCCGCCGCCAGCCATCCGCCGAAGGAGAATCCGACCAGCGTGACCTTTTCGAACGGCAGCGCATCGAGAAACGCGGCATAGAAGTTCGCCAGGTCATAAATCGTTTCAAAATCCTTAGGCCGAGCGGAGCGGCCAAACCCGGGATGGGATGGCGCGATCACCTCTGCCCGCCGCGACAGCGCTTGCAAAAAGCGTGTCTCTGGCTCGATCTGCTGAAACCCGTGCAGCAGCACGACCGGCGGTCCGGAACCCAGCCGGGTCACTTCCAAATCGATCCCATGCAGCATCATGTTTTCACTCCCTTACTGGGGTAGTTCGTCGTCGCGGGTTTCACGCCCCAGCAGCATGGCGATCATGCTGAGCACCGCGAAACACGTCATCACCGCCGCCGCGTTGTTGAAGGTGCCGAACGGCACCACCAGCAAGCCCGCGACCAGCGGCCCGAAACTGGTGATGATCCGCCCCGAACCGTTGCAGAACGACACCGCGGTCGCCCGCACATGGGTCGGAAACAATTCCGGCAGATAGACCGCATGGCCGGAGAACACACCGAACACGAAATAGCCGAAAACCGGCAGCATCAGCGGGTAGTAGTCCCAGGTCTTGAGCGCGAGATACAGGACCAGACCGCTGGCGATGGCGCCGACATTGAAGAACAGGATGGTCGGCTTGCGGCCCAGGAAATCGGCGATGAAGCCGAAGCTGCCATAGCCCAGGATACCGCCGATGCCCCACAGCATCATGCCGTATCCGACATAGGGGATCGCCGCGCCGCCGGTGATACCTTGCTTCTGCAGCATCAGGCTTTGGATCGTCGGCAACCAGATCAGGCTGGTCCAGATCGACAACAAAGTTCCCAGGCAGAACAGCAGCCCCACGCCGGTGTTGAAGCGCAATTCCCGGGAAAACAACTGGGTGAACGAGAACCGCATGAACGCCTGGTCGGCCTGGCTCGCCATCCCGCCGGCAGCCTTCACCGCCGAACGCCTGTCCTGCACGGTCTTGAAATGGTCGGGTTCACGGACTCCCCTGCGCAGCATCAACAAGAGAAGTGCGGGGATGATCCCGACAAAAAACACCGACCGCCAGCCGTACGGACCAACCAGGTTGTAGATCTGGCCGCCGATCAGCGGCCCGAACGCCCCGCCCGTCATCATGATCCCCAGCACTTTCGCTCGGTTTGTCTGGGCAAACACTTCGGCAACCAGGGCGATGCCGACCACGCCTTCCGCGCCGGTCCCGACGCCGGCCAGGAAACGGAACAATCCAAGCTGGAACGGGGTCTGCGAAAACCCCTGGCACGCGGTGAACACGCTGAACACCAGGATGCTGATCGCCAGCGTGCGGACGCGTCCGATGTAGTCCGCGACAATGCCGAACAGGAAGCCGCCGAAAGCCCAACCCAGCAGTCCGGCCATCGCGAGATAGCCGCCGACGCTGCCGATCTGCGCCGGGGTCGCATGGCCGCCCAACAGATCGGTGACCGCCGGGCGCAGGACGAAGGAGAACAGGCCGAAATCAGTCGAGTCCAGTGCCCACCCCAGCCACGTGACCAGGAACACCTTCCATTGATAGCTGGTCAGCCCAAACAGTCCGGTTTCGCTACGACCGACGAGATCGGTGGCTTGCATAATTTACTCCCGTTGGCGCGGACTCTTGCGGTCCGCTGTATTTTTCAGGCCAGGAAGCCACGGACCACCGCCGCTACCCGTTCCGGTGCCTGGATCGTGCCCACATGGCCAAGCCCGTCAAGCACGACAGTGCGAGCGCCGGGGATTTCGGCGGCGATGCCCAGACTGTGCGCCGGTGGGATCAGCCTATCCTCTGCATGTGCCAACACAAGTGTCGGGGCGGTGATGCCGCCCAGCGGCAGCAGCGGCGCACCCGGAATCAGCGCACCGCGTCGCGCTTGTTGCGCCGGCGTGCGCTTGCTGCCGGCGAAACGTTGTGCCAGTTCCGGATGCTGCGCCAGATGATCTTCCGTATAGAAATACCGCGCGATCGCCATCCCGTTGCGAGCCGGGTCCGCACGCAGCCGGCCCAGTTCGGCGGCGGTTTCCGGGGCGATATCGCCGACGCTTCGGCCGATCCGGATCGCCGCCGACAGCACCAGCCGATCCACCATCGCCGGATGGCGGACCGCCAGCGCCTGGGCGATAATGCTGCCCAGCGACGTGCCGAACACATGCGCTTTCCGATGCCCCAAAGCGGTGATCAGACCCGCGGCGTCATCGGCCATATCCTCAATGCCGTAAGGCGCCTCGGGATTCACCGTCTCACCCGAGTCCCGCTGATCGTACCCGATGCAGGCGAAATCCCCTGTCAGCAACGGCACGAAATGATCGAACATGGTGTGATCGGCCTCGGCGCCATGGATCAGCACCAACGGTGCACCCGTCCCGGTCACCACATACGCGACGCTGACGCCGCCCGGCACGGTGACATGCTGCATCACGGTTGACCCGGGTGCAGCAGCGTATTCATCACCGTCACGATCTCCGACGCCGGGTCGCTGGGCAGATAGGGCATCCGCCACGCAACGTGCCCATCCGGGCGCACCAACACGGCACCCCGCATGCCCATCCGGAAACCGGCGGCTTCGTCGACCCGCGGCATGGTGCGCAGGCCGATCGGTATCCCCAGCTTGCCCGAAGCCCGCTTGCCGGCCTCCAGCCACTCAAGGCCCAGCGGTCCGGTGACCAGCGTGAAGGTCTTGTCGAACCAGTCCAGCGTCGACTGCTTACGGGCGAAATCCAGCCACAGATGCGGGAACCGCCCGCCCGGCCGATCGCTGGGCCTATACACCCGCGGATCGAGCGGACGCGGAATCGTTCCATCCGGGATCACCGCGCCTTCCTCGTACCGAAAGTCCAGCGCCTGACCGACACTGTGCAGATGGTTGTCCATATCATCCAGCCAGAACCGGATCCGGTCGGGATGGCCACTGCGCGCCGCCGCCTCCATCGATCCATAGCGGCGCCGGTTCCCGAAACTGAAATCGGCATTGGACTGCGCGACCGGGCGGCGCTCCACACCATAGCTGTCCAGCAGCGCATCGTCAGCCAGGCCACGCAGCACAAACGCCAGTTTCCACGCCAGGTTATGAGCATCCTGCACGCCGGAGTTCAGCCCGAACCCACCCGTCGGCGGAAACCGGTGCGCCGCATCGCCGACCAGCAGCACCCGCCCCTGGCGGAACCGCTGCGCCACCTGCTTGCTGACCCGCCAGACTGACCGGTTCAGCAACTGCACAGCCAGATCGGGCACGCCGGTCTGCGCGCGTATCAACTCAATCGTTTCGGCATCCGTCCATGGATGCGGCCGGTCGTCCTGTTCCTGGCCGATCTGGGTCACCGTCAACCAGCGATCGCGCCCATTGGTGTTCAGGATGGTTGAGACCGGCACGCCCGGAACATTGGAAATGATACGGTATCCTGCCGCTTCCCGGGTGATCGGGAAACGCGACAGATCGCCCTTCCAATACTCGTTCGACATCACCGCGAGCGTGGCCGGACCTTCCATCTCGATCCCCGCCGCCCGCCGGGTGCGGCTGCCGGCGCCATCGGCGGCAATAACGTATCGCGCGCCCCACCACTGCTCCTTGCCGTTGCCGGTGGACCTTGTGCGCACCGTTACGCCATCAGCGGTTTCCTCAAACCCAAGAAACTCAGTATTGAACAAAACCCGAGCGTGCTTCGACCCTTGCAGTTCGGCGTAGATTTCTTCTTCGACGGCGTCTTGCGCGACCAGGCTTTTCCAGGCCGGCGTGTGCCCTTCGTTCGGTTCCGGCCGAGTCCGCCCGATCTCCCGCCCGGCAATGCTCTCGACGAAGACGAACATGTCGGAGCCGTCCTGCAGGCCTCGATCGCGGATGCGCTGCTCGATGCCCCACTGGCGGAACAACTCCATGGTCCGGATCCAGCAGCCGCGCGACTTCGGATGATCGGTCGTGGTCGAACTGCGCTCAACCACAACGCAATCGATCTCAAAACGATGCAGCAGCAGCGCCATGGCAAGGCCGACCGGCCCTCCGCCCACGATCAGGACGGATGTTTTCTGGGACATCGAGGCGATTTCCTCCCGCCATTGTTGCCCGCAGCTTGGCGCCGGTACAAGCTATCGCGCAAATATATAAAATCGATGAAAGTGATCTGATTTCGGCATGCCCGTGGACCTCCGCCAACTGCGCTACTTCGTGGCCGTCGCCGAGACCGGCAGCTTCAGCGCCGCCGCCGCCAGCCTGCGCATCGCCCAATCAGCCCTGTCGCGTCAGGTGCAGGCGCTCGAACACACCTGCCGCGGCCCGCTTATGGATCGCGGCGCACGCGGTGTCGTGCTGACCGAGGCCGGCGCCCTGCTGTTGACCCGGGCTCGGTTCCTGCTGGCCGAAGCCGCCGCCACGATCTCCGAAATCTCCGAGTTGAACAACGAACCCAGCGGGATGGTGCGCCTCGTCGCGCCGCCCAGCTTCGGCGACATCCTGTTTCCGGTGCTGGCCGTCAGCGTGGTGCGCCGGCTGCCCGGCGTGCAGCTCGAACTGCGGGAGGCACTGACCGACGCAGCACTCGGCGAACTGCGGCAAGGCGGCCTGGATCTGGCAGTGGTCAGTTCGCCGGACCCCGATCCGCGCATCGACTATGTGGCGCTGTGTACCGAACCGATGATCCTCGTCGGGCCGCCAAACGACCCGCTGCTGGCAGTCGCGTCCGTTCCGCTCGACCTGCTGCCGGAATTGCCGCTGGTCCTGCCTGTGGGCAGCGGCTGGCTGTCCGTGGTGCGCCGGCGTCTCGGCGCCAAGGCAAGTGCCTCGCAGATCAAGGCGAAGGTGTGGGTGCAAAGCCCCGGGCCGATGAAGGCGATGCTGCGGGCGGGCCTTGGCTATGCCGTGCTGCCGGCATCGGCGGTGCAGCCGGACCTGACGGACGGCACGCTGTCAGGCGCGACGGTGGAAGACTTCTCGTTGTCGCGCTTGCTGGCCGTGCCGCGGGACCGTCCGCTGACCCGGGCGGCCCAGGCAGTGGCCGATTCCATCCGTTCGGAGACAGCGGCGATCGTCGCCGCCGGCGCCTTCGGCTGGCATGCGCCGGAAGCGGAAAAGCGGCGTCACGGCGTCCCCGGTTCGCCCAGATCCCACCAGATCCCCGCATAGGCGGCCAAGCCCTCACGCGCCGGGCCGGTCAGCAGATGCTCATCCGGGCCGTGCTGCTTGCAGCCGTTGTAGCTATGCGGAATCCACACTAGCGGCACGCCCAGGTAGTCCACGAACACATCGCCCGGCAGCCCGCCGGAGGAATTCGGAATGACCTGGACCCGCTTGCCCACCGTCTTCTCCATGCTGGCGACGGTCCAGCGGACCCAGGGATGACCGGGGTCGGTGCGGCTGGCGGGCATGCGCACGTAGGCATTCTCGACACCGACGCCCTGAAAATCGTTGTCGTCCAGATGCTGGCGCAGCGCGGATCCAAAGCCATCGGGATCGGAATCGACGGTGTAGCGGATCTGGCAATGTGCCCGCGCATTGGGCGCGACGGCATTGACCGGGTTTTCCGGCCGCCCAGACAGCATCGACAGCACGATGAAACTGTTCCAGCCATAGATTTTCTCGGCCGGCGTCAGCCCCGGCTCGCCCCATTCGTCGTCGATCGACGCCGACTCACCGCCGCCGCCGACCGGGCAGCCATCCAGCACCGCGCGCACCGCGGCCGGCACGCCGTTCCGCGGCAGCCAGTCTCGCACCAGTATCTTGCCGTGCCGGTCCATGATCGTCCCCAGCGCGTGACTCAGGATCACCGCCGGATCGGTGGTCAGCCCGCCCCAGTGCCCGGAATGCACCCCGCCGGGCCGCAAATCCACCACCAGGTCGAAGTGATACGTGCCGCGCGTGCCGGTCGCGATCGTCGGCACCTCCGGCATCACCCGAGGCCCATCGCTGGCGATCAGCACGTCGGCGGCCAGCCGGTCGGCCTGGTCAGCGACGAACTGGCGCAGGCCGGTCGAGCCGCGCTCCTCGCTGGTTTCCAGCACCATCTTCAGGTTGAACCCCAGCACGCCGCCGCGTTCCGCCAGCACAGCCTCCAACGCCGACAGGTTCAACGCATGCTGCCCTTTGTTGTCGGCGGATCCTCGTCCGTACCAGTGGTCGGCTTCCTCGGTCAGCACCCAAGGCGACAGCCCGGCACGCCACTGGTCTTCGAGACCGCGCACGGTGTCACCATGCCCGTAGGTCAGCACGGTCGGCCGATCCGGCCCCTCCAGCCGTTCGGCGAACAGGATCGGGCCAAACCCGGCGGTGGGATTGGGATGGATTTCGACCGAGAACCCCATCCGCTCCAGCCATGGCTGGATGGCATCCGCCAGATACCGCTGAACGTCGGGCTCATGGCCCGCGTCCTGGGACGTACTCGGGATGGCAACCAGTGCCGCCAGATGGTCACGGAA
>DATAZJ010000222.1:0-4977 GCA_036272115.1 Rhodopila sp.
GCCCCCAAACCCCAAACCCCCCGCATGACCCTGAAAACCCGCACCGTCACCGAGGACGAGGCCGACATCCGCCTGGACCGCTGGGTCCGCCGTCATTTCCCCGGCACCCAGCAGAGCCTGATCCAGAAATGGTGCCGTACCGGCCAGATCCGTGTCGACGGCGCCAAGGCCGATACCAGCACCCGCCTGTCCGCCGGCCAATCCGTCCGTTTGCCGGAAATGGATGCGCCCGCCGAACCCAAGCCGGTCAGCCGTGTCGATCCGCACGATGCCAAGGACCTGCAACAGGCGGTTCTCTATCAGGACGACCAGGTGCTGGTGATCAACAAGCCCTATGGGCTGCCGGTCCAGGGCGGACCGGGGATTATCCGCCATCTCGACGGCATGCTGGACGCGCTGCGCTTCGGGTCGGAACACCGGCCTCGGCTGGTTCATCGGCTGGATCGGGATACCACCGGCGCGCTGCTGCTGGCGCGCACGCCGGGGACCGCCGGCAAGCTCGCCGCGCTGTTCCGTGGCCGCGACATCGACAAGACCTACTGGGCTGTCGTCGCCGGCCGCCCTGTTCCGGTGGAGGGGCGCATCGATCTGCCGTTGAAGCGCGTCGGTGGCGCGCGCGGCGAACGCACCGCCCCCGCCGAACGCGACGATCCGGATGGCGCCCGAGCGGTTACGGACTACCAGACGCTGGATCATGCGGCGCGTAAGCTGTCCTGGCTGGAGCTGAAGCCGCTCACCGGGCGGACCCACCAGTTGCGGGTTCACTGCGTCGCCATCAAGGCCCCGATCCTGGGAGACGAGAAATATGAGGAGCCAGACCAGAATCTGGCGTTCTCGGCGCTGATCGAGGGCCTGTCGTCCGATCTTCACCTGCACGCGAGGCGGCTGGTGCTGCCGCATCCGGCGGGGGGCACCCTGACTGTCGAAGCCGAACTGCCACCCCATATGAGGGCGACCTTCAAGACGCTCGGCTTCCACGCGCCGCCGGCCCAACCACCCGGGAGACAAAGATGACGCTGCCTCGGCCCCTGCGCATCGCACTAATCGCCGTTGCCGCTGTTGTCGTTCTCGCGGTCGGGGGCGGGGCGATTTTCGTCGCGCGGTTTGACCCGAATACCCTGAAGCCCCGCATCATTGAGGCGGTCAAGCGGGCGACCGGCCGAGACCTGATCCTGAATGGCAAGATCGGCCTCGAATTCGCGCTGCGGCCGACAATCCGGGTCAAGGATGTCGCCTTCGCCAATCCGCCCGGTTTTTCGCGTCCGCAGATGGCCACGTTGCAGTCGATGCAACTGGAACTGGGCCTGTTGCCGTTGCTGTCGCACCGGATCGAGATCGATCATCTGGTGCTGGTCCATCCCGATATCCTGTTGGAGACCACGGCCGCCGGTCAGTCCAACTGGGTGATGAAGCCGGAGGTCTCGCCGGAAGCGCCCGCCGCGTCGCAGCCCAGCGCTCCGTCCGAACCCGGGGTGCCGACGACGGTCGGCGTCAACACGATCCGAATCCAGGATGGGACGATCGCCTATCGCGACGACGTGACCGGCAAGGTCACCGCCGTCGGCGTTCCGAAGCTGGATGCAAAGGCGGCGTCTCCGGACTCGCCGCTGCACCTGGCGGTCGATGCGGTTTACAATGGCACTTCGTTCAATCTGACCGCCGATACCGGAAGCCTGGTGCGGTTGCAGGACCCGGCAGCGACGTCACCATGGCCGGTGAAGCTGGCGTTGACCGTCGGGGGCGCGAAGCTGACGGCCGATGGGTCGATGACACAGCCGCTGCGGTGGATGGGCTATCACCTCGCGGTCGGCGGCACGGTGCCTGACGTCGCCGCTCTGACGCCGCTGCTGCCGGGTGTCGTGCTGCCGCCGCTGCGCGATGTCAGCTTTGCCGCCAAGGTCGCCGATTCCGGGAGCAGGTTTCCCGATGTCTCGGCGCTGACCCTGCATGTCGGTGCGTCCGACCTGAGCGGTCAGATCGCAGGGCTGAATGTCGAGAAACTGGACATCGATGCGGCCACGACCAGCCAGCCGATGAAGGTCGCCGCCGCGGTCCGGATGGGTGATCTGCCGCTGACCGTGGCCGGCACGTTCGGACCGCCGGCGCTGCTGCTGCCGGATGCCAAGCCGGCTCCGTTTCCGGTCGATGTTACACTTCAGGCGGCGACGGCGACGGCCTCGGCGAAAGGTGCCATCGCGGATGTGCGGGCGATGACCGGGGTGAATGTCGCGGTGGCCGCGCGGATCCCCGATCTGTCGGTGTTGTCACCGCTGGCGGGGCATCCGCTGCCGGCGATCAAGACCGTGGCGTTTCAGGGCAACCTGACCGATGCCGATGGCGGTTTCCGGCATGGTGCGGCGCTGCACGGGATGACTTTGACCAGCGCGGACGGCGACCTGGCGGGGGACGCGGCGATCGCCCTGACCCCGCGTCCGTCGTTGACCGCCGACCTGAAGTCCAGCCGTATCGACCTTGATGCGGTTCAGGCGGCCATCGACCAGCTGCCGGCCGCGGCGCCATCCGCGCCGTCGCCGGGTGCCGCGCCGCCGCCGCCACAGCCGCCACAGCCGGCGAAACGGCGGGGCGATGCGCTGTTCTCCAACCAGCCGATCCCGTTCGTTCGGCTGCGTGCGGCGGACGCCGATCTGAAGCTGAATATCGCCGACCTGCATACGGGAGGCACCGACTACAAGGCGATCGGCACCCATGCCGTCCTGTCGAATGGCAAGCTGACCGTTGATCCCTTTGCCGCCGATGTGCCGGGGGGGCATTTGTCCGGCACGCTCTCGGTTGACGCCACGCAGTCCGCGGCTGCGGTCCACCTCGTTCTGCACGCGCCGGGACTGGCGCTGAAACCGATTCTCGCCGCCACCCATCAGCCGGCTTATGCGACGGGCAATCTTGAAATCTATGCCGATCTCAGCGGCACCGGCGACACACCGCATGCCATCGCCGCGTCAGTGAGCGGTTCGCTTGGCCTCGCCATGGCTGGCGGCACGCTGGATAACCGCCTGATGGGCAATCTCCTTGGCAAGGTGATGGACTCGCTGAATGCGCTCAACCTGGTGGGCAAGGGCGGCACCAGCGACCTGCGGTGCTTCGGCATGCGCATGGATGCCCGGCACGGTATCGGCACGATCAAGGCACTGGCCCTGAGTTCGTCGCTGCTGACCATGAGCGGCAGCGGGACGGTCGATTTGGCGAACGAGACGCTGGCGATGGCGTTGCGCCCGCAGGCTCGGATTGCCGGCACGAGCCTGGTGATCCCGCTGACCGTCTCCGGCCCGATCCGCGACCCTGCGGTGAAAATGAATGAGCTTCACACGGCCACGGCCAATGCCGGCACGGTTGCGGGTGCGGTGATCGGCGGTGCAACGGGTTTGGGTATTGTCGGCGGCCTGCTGGGCGCGGATAAGCTGTTCGGTGACGGATCGGGCGACGTCTGCCCCGCGGCCCTGGCGTCGGCGCGCGGCCAGCCGGTGCCGAACGCCTCCCCGGCCAAGAGCGGCAAGCCGAATGCGGCCAATCCGGGGGCGTTCCTGAAGAACCTGTTTCGATAAGGGTGGATGGTGAAGCGTTTTTGGGACACCGCCTCGGTTCAATGGAGCGAAAAGGGGCATTCGATCCTGCTGGACGGCAAGCCGATGCGTCTGCCGAGCGGGGCGCCTCTGGTGGTGGGTCCGGCGCGGCTGGCGCGCGCGATCGGCGAGGAGTGGCAGGCGGCTGGGGGTACCAAGGGCGGCGAGATGACGTTCAAGGACACGCCGCTTACCCGTCTCGCCGGCACCGCGCTGGAGCGGATTGCACCTGATCCGGCCCCCACCGTCGATGCGATCGCCCGCTATGGCGAGACCGACCTGCTGTGCTATCGCGCCGAGACGCCGGAGAATCTGGTGGAGCGGCAGCAGCGGCAATGGCAGCCCTGGCTGGACTGGGCGGCGTTGGCTTACGATGCGCCGCTGCGCGTGGCGGCCGGCGTCGGCTACGTGAAACAGCATCATGACAGCATCGCCGCGCTGCGGCGGGCGGTCGCGGCGCTGGATGTGAACGCGCTCGCCGGCCTCGGGATCGCCGTGCCGGCGCTGGGCAGCCTGGTTTTGGGTCTGGCGCTCGCGGCGGGTGAGATGGATGCCGACACCGCCTACGCCCTGGGTGCCCTGGACGAATTGTTCCAGGCGGAGCAATGGGGAGACGATTATGAGGCGGTGGACCGGCGCACGGGCATGTTGGCCGATATCGCGCTGGCGGCGCGGTATATCGACCTGACGCGGGGGGACCGGTGAACGCGAAACGGCTGGTGATCGTGGGCCGGGTGCAGGGTGTGGGCTACCGGGCCTGGATGGAACACAAGGCGACGGAACTCGGCTTGTCGGGGTGGGTGCGGAACCGTCCGGATGGTTCGGTCGAGGCCCTGATCGCCGGCGAAATCGCCTCGGTGGAGGAACTGTCGCGGCTGTGCCGGCGGGGGCCCCGGTTGGCGGAGGTCACGTCGATCGATGAGGAAATGGCCGATCCGCCGGAGGAGCCCGGCTTCCATCAGGCGGGATAGGATGATACCAATCGCCCTCGATGTTGACCCATCGGCAGCGCCGTGCGACCGCCATGGCGAGCTCAGGCTTCGCCATCCATGTCTTTGTTTCCGCTTGTAAAAGGCGTGGATACCGGCATGCGCCGGCATGATGGACGGGGTCAACCGGCATGACGGACGGGGTCAACCGGCATGACGAATGGGGTCAACCGAAGAGTCTGCATCAATGCCGGTTGGTATGATTTCTGTCCGCGCCGGCTCACGGACATCGCTCCATCTTCTTGTCTGATCGCAGGATTCACCGTTCCGGCGTTTCCGCCTGCGCGGATCATGCTTGCGGTGCTGACGTCCTGTATGGCTTCGTCAAATGGTGATCCGAACGCCTAGCTCGACCACCCGGTCGCTGGGGATCCGGAAGAATTCCGTCGCCGGCACCGCGTTGCGCGCCA
>DATAZJ010000223.1:0-6553 GCA_036272115.1 Rhodopila sp.
CCTGGCCCGCACCGCCGGCGCCGACGGCCGGCCGTCGTTCGGGTCCCCAACCTTCGGCTCCATGGAATGCGACGTCTTCCCGCTGAACCAGGACGCCGCCGAGGCCGCCGACCGCCTGGCACGAGCCCTCACCCGCATCGCCGAACCCCTGACCACACTGCGCGAACGCCTGCTCGCCCGCCTGGACGACGAAGCCGAAGACCTCGACGAAGCCACCCGCAATCGCATCGAGGCGATCGGCCGCTCCCTGACCAGACGAGCACTCAACCCGCTATCGGCCTGGCAGGCGATGCTGCGCGATCTGGCACTGCCGCGACCCGATCCCGGCCAGCGTCCCACCCACGTCCTGTTCCTGAAACTGGACCGCCGCGACGGCCTCCGCGACCAGGATGTCGGGCTGAACCGCCACTGGCTGGACCCGACGATCCCGTTCGCCTCCACCCTCGTGCTGCCCGCCCAGGGTCTGCTCGTCACATCCGCCACCTTGCGCGACTCCGGCGACGGCGATCCGGAGACCGCCTGGGCCTCGGCCGAAGCCCGCGTCGGCGCGCCGCATCTGCCGTCCCCCGCCATCCGAGCCGCCGTGGCATCGCCGTTCGACTATGCCGAACAGACGCGGGCATTCGTCGTCAGCGACGTCGCGCCGGGCAACCTGGATCAACTCGCCGCCGCCTACCGCGCCCTGTTCATGGCCTCCGAAGGCGGCGCGCTCGGCCTGTTCACCGCCATCAGCCGCCTCCGCGCCGTTCACGCCAAGATCGCCCCCGATCTGGAGCAAGCAGGCCTCCCCCTCTACGCCCAGCACGTCGATGCGATGGGCAACGCCACCCTGGTCGACATCTTCCGCGCCGAGGTAGAAAGCTGCCTGCTCGGCACCGACGCCATGCGCGACGGCGTGGATGTCCCCGGCAACGCCCTGCGGCTGGTGGTATTCGAACGCACCCCCTGGCCGCGGCCGGACATCCTGCATCGGGAGCGGCGCATCCACCTCTCGGACGGCGATCCGAAGGGCTACGATGACCGGATCGTGCGACTGCGCCTGCGCCAGGCGTTCGGCCGCCTGATCCGCCGCTCCTCCGACCGCGGCGTCTTCGTGCTGCTGGACCGCCAGGCGCCCAGCCGCCTGATGTCGGCCTTTCCCGCCGGTGTGCAGGTCAGGCGTGTCGGTCTGGCGCAGGCCGTCAATGAAACTGGCGCTTTCCTGCGGACTCGTGCATTCCTGGCGCCACGGTGACGCGAGGAAACTCACACGTGAATCGCCCTTCCAAATAAAACCGTTACAGCCTGCTGGCTTCCGGCTGAAGCTCTCCGAGGCTTCCGCACTGACCTGTTTGGAGAATTCGATGCGTTCCCAAGATTCCATCAACGCGCCCGAGGCGCTGGTCCTGACGATGGTGCTGGTGTCCGCGGCCGACGGCGGCATGACCGACCGGGAAATCGGCGTGATGTCCGCGCTGGTGCAAACCCTGCCGGCGTTCCGGGACTTCACCACCGACGAACTGACCGACGTGACCGAACGCGCGGTCGGCCTGCTGCGTGAGGATGACGGCCTGGCCCACGCCGGTCGCCTGATGTGCGCGGCGCTCAACCCCAGACTGCGCGAAACCGCCTACTTCCTGGCCTGCGAAGTCGTCGCCGGCGGTGATGGAGCCCAGCGCCAGTCGCTTGACATGCTGGAGTTCGTCCGCGGCGAGCTTGGGCTGGATACCTTGATCTGCGCCGCCATCGAACGCGGGGTGCGAGCCCGTTACCAGCGTGTCGATCCAGCCGATTGATGTGGCCACCCCGGCCGGTCAGCGGGGTTTGCGATGAAAACCCTCGGCATCGCCACGTTCCTGGCCGGCGCCCCGGCCTTGACCTTGGTTTGTCTCGCCATGTTCCAGTGGGCCGATTTCTGGCCCGCCATGGTGGGGATCGTGGTCAGCTTCATGATCGCCTACGCCGTTGCCCTGGTCTGGGAACGTGACCTCGCCCTGCTGATCGAATCGGTCCGGCGGGTCGCGTCCATTGACGCCATCCCGGTCTCCGAGACGGAAAGCGCGGTGACGATGAACGCCCTGGGCCGGGAGATCGAACGCCTCTCCCGCCGCCTCGCCAGCCGTGCCGCGCTGCAGGAACAGCACAGACGAGCCGATACGCTGATCCTGGAGCGGCTGCCCGACCCCGTCATCGTCCTGGCACGCGACCGCTCCGTCCGCCGCACCAACGCGGCCGCCCGTTTGGCATTCGGCGACGACCTGCCGGCCGTGCTGCGTAATCCCGGCGTTCGCGGGGCGGTCGAACGGGCGCTGGCGACCAGTCAGTCGCAGACCGCCGAAGTCGTGCTGCGCGCGCCCGTGCAACGCGATCTATACGCCACGGTGGTGCCGATGGACCCGCCGCTGGCCGATGGCGGCCAGGCCCTGGTGGTGCTGTCGGACCGCACCCGGGAACGCGTGGTGGAACGCATGCGTGCCGATTTCGTCGCCAATGTCAGCCATGAGCTGCGCACGCCGCTGGCCTCGCTGATCGGCTTCGTCGAGACCCTGCAAGGCCCCGCCTCCGACGACCCGCCCGCGCAGCAGCGGTTCCTGGGGATCATGGCCGAACAAGGCGCCAGGATGAACCGCCTGATCGACGATCTTCTCAGCCTGTCGCGCATCGAATTGTCGGAACACCAGGTGCCGTCGGACCCGCTGGACCTGTCCGGACTCGTCCACCGCATGGTGGCCGGCTTCGAGCCACGCCTGGCGGAGCGCAAGGTTGAACTGGCGATGCGGATCGCGGACGATTTGCCGGTCGTCGCCGGCGACGCCGACCAGATGGCGCAGGTGCTGCAGAACCTGCTGGACAACGGCCTGAAATACGGCCGCGACGGCGGGGTGCTGACACTGGAGGTCGGGCTGGCGCAACCGGGGACCCGCTGGCCCAGCCGGCGCGGCATCGTGGTTTCAGTGGCCGACCAGGGTTCGGGGATTCCCAGGGAACACCTGCCCCGGCTGACAGAACGATTTTATCGCGTGGACAAAGGCCGATCCCGAGCCGTGGGCGGCACCGGCCTCGGGCTGGCGATCGTCAAGCACATCGTCAACCGCCACCGCGGCCACCTGCTGATCGAAAGCGAGGTGGGCAAAGGCACCACGGTCAGTGTATGGCTACCCTTGGCGCAGGCATCACGCATGGCGGACGCCGACTAGAGCGATTTGCGTTCGCGTCGGCTCACGGAAATGGCTCTTGCTCTTAAGTTTGATCGCATGATTCACCGCTCCGGCGATTCCACCAGCACCGATCGTACTCTATCCGGAACCCAGACAGGAAACGAGGCTGTATGACACCGTTACGCACGCTCCGCGCGACCTTGCTCGCCGCCCCTCTGTTCGGAACGGCGTTGGGAACCGCCCTGGTCGCCATCCCGGCTTATGCCCAAACTAATCAGGCGCCGACCGATCAATCGGCGTCCCTGCTGGACGCGCTGTCGCTGATCAGCGGCCGCCTGCTCGTCCCCCCCATGGCCGAGCCGGTGGTAAGTCACGACGGCGACAAATTCCACGTGCACATCCCGCTGCCCAAGCTGTCATCGCCGCCGAATGCGGCGGTCGAGGTGACAGCCGCCCCGATCGGGTCTGGGGTTTGGGACATCACCGCCCTGAGGCTGCCACCGGAGGGCATCTTCACCACGCCGGCCACCGCGGGGAAGCCGCCGACCTCCCTGCGCTACACCATCGGCCAGCAGACCGTGCACGGGCGGATCGACCCGACTTTGGCCGTGCCCTCGCCCTATGCCATGGCGTTCAGCGATCTCGCGTTCCACGTCGACGACGCCGAAACGCCGGCGGACCTGTCGGTCGGACAACTGACGTTTGACGGCACCATCACCGGCGACGGCCCCGGCCGCATGACCACACACTCCCACGCCCGGGCGGACGACTGGCATGTCACCGTAACCACCAAGTCGGGGGCGCCCTTCATCGCCACGCTGCACAGCTTCGACGCCGTCTCCGGAATCGACGGCCTTGACCGTGCGCGCGCCGACCACCTCAGGGAATTGCTCAGATCGTTCCAGGAGGCTCAGAAAGCCGAGCCGCCGGTTCCAGGCCAGCGGCATCCGATGGCGCCGGCCAGCCGCGAACGGCTGCTCGCGATACTTGACGTGACCAACGGCCTGCTATCGGGGATGAATGTCGAGGAAACCTTTCACGGACTGCATTTTCAAGCCCCCAACAACAACAACGGCGATATCGGCGAAACAAAGTTCGCCATGGTCAGCCATGCCTCGGACGACAACATCGCCGCGCATCTCGACATCGCCGTCAAGGATATGGCATTCGCCGCGGTACCGCCCCAGTTCGTCCAGTACGTGCCCCGCCGGGTAGACATCGACACCGCGATTTCCGGCATCCCGGCGAAAGCCCTGCGCCACGTCCTGCGCGAATCCCTGGCCGAAGGCGCCGATCCGGACGCTTTGCAATCGGAAGCCATCGCGCTGCTCAACGAACCGGGCGCCCATGCCGGCATCGACACGCTCCTGGTCGAATCCGGCCCCCTCCTGATCCGGGGGTCCGCTCGGGTCAAGGCCCTGCCGGACGGCACCGCCGGCGTCGAGGCCCACCTGACCGCGCACGGGCTGGACAAGATGCTGGCGCTGATTCAGGCCGATCCGAAGGCACAGCAGATCATGCCGATGCTGTTCATGGCCAAGGGCCTCGGGAAAGCCGACGGCGACAACCTCGTCTGGGACATCGCCTTCGCCGACGGCGTCGTCACGGTCAACGGAGTGCCGATGGGTCAGCATCCCCCCGGCGGCAAACCGGGCGTTCGGCCGCCGATGAACCGATAAAGCCCGGCCTCACCGCTAAAGCCCGGCCTCACCGCGCGGCGCGCCTCAAGCCGCGGTTCAGCGAGAGAAATCACGCCCGTCGTGAGCAGCCGAGGCCGCCGCGGCGGGGACGGCATAATACCAACCGGCGGTGATGCAGACTCTTCGGTTGACCCCGTCCGTCATACCGGCGCATGCCGGTATCCACGCCTTTTACGAGCGGAAACAAAGGCATGGAGGGCGAGCCTGCGCTCGCCATGACGGCTGCGCGGCGGTACCGATGGGTCAACAACAAGGGCGATTGGCATAATGGGCGGTGTCCGCGACATCGATCTCCAAACGGCACGGCGTCGCGGACTCAACGGCGACGGTCGCGTTTCCGTCGGTCCATCGCCACAGCGAGCAGCCATCCTGCTCAATGCTCCACCACCCTGCCCGCAGGGCCGGATTGTCCGCCGTGATCGTTCTGCTGTCGCTGTCATCAGTGACTGTCACAGCGCGGACCATCACGCCCAGTTCCCGCTGATCCTCGATCCACGGCTTCGTTTCGCTGGGCGCCGTGCATCGCGACCGCAGCCGCAACACACCCTGCCAGGGCGGCAGCACGAAGGTATGCCGGCTGCCCTTGATCGCAACCGGGGCAAAGGACCGGCCGCCACACTCGACCCGCAGGTCCGGATCGGCCGTGGTTTCGATCGGTTCGGGCAACGTCAGGCCAAGCAGCGGGGCTCGCCGGGCGAGGCGCCGCCACACCGGTTCGACCCGTTCGGCATCGGCGGCAAACGGTGCGCAGGACTGCGCTTCCCGCCGGCTTTGGCCACTGTCCAGGTCGGGCTGCAATGTCTTCAACTGGCCGGCATTCTCGAACGTGTCCCGATTACCCGTGTCGAGGTAACTTTCCGCCATGGCGCCTTCCGCGAGCAACACGTCATGCGTTTCCAGTTCGACATGGTAGTAGGTCACGCTCACCCGGTTCTCTTCGCGCCGGATCGTGACATCGTTGCGCAAAAGTCGGGCGGGGATCAGCATCCCGTCCAGCAGCATCGCGTGATCCGGCGACACCAGCAGATCGCGGTGCGGCAGTCCGTCACCCAGCGCACCGGCCATGATGCGGATCGGCTGCACCGTTCCCGGTTTCGGATGCCGCGACAGATCCTGGCGCCGTCGCCCGATCCAGCGCACCGGCCGAGCCTGGCCGGAGGCGTTCAGCACCATGTCACCAACGCGCAACGTTTCCACCGCGGCCGGACCGTCCGGAGTGGCCAGGGCCGTGCCGGCAACGAAACAGGTAACCGCATTGGTTCTGATGATCGTGTTCGATCCGGACACCGTTGTCGTGAAGCTGGTAATGGGCCGGTTCAGGGTCAGATCGATATGACTGCTGTCGCTTCGGACCAGATCGAGCGTGTTGCCATTGACCACACTGTGAGAGACGACATTGTTGACGCCGGTCAGCGAGATCACGTCACCGGTCTGAAAGTTGCCGATCACCGCTGAGAATCCAGCGGGCGTCAGATCGAGTACACCGCTGGTGCCCGAGAAGGCGATCGTCTCCGTCGAGGAGACCGTGCCCGTATCGACCACGCTCGCGCCCGGCCGAATGACGATCGTGCCGTTGCCGGCCACATTGCCCGCGTTGATCAGCGTGCCGGCGTCGAACAGTGTCCCTGCATTGGTCAGCGTGACACCGGCAGCAACCGTATTCGCGCTCGCCAGGGTCCAGGATGCGCCCGCATCGACCGCGACCGCGCTGAAACC
>DATAZJ010000224.1:0-11598 GCA_036272115.1 Rhodopila sp.
GATCCGGTCGATGCCAACGGCGAACAAGACAACCGCCGAACCAATAACCAGCAGCGGCCGCCACGCAATCCGTTCGCCACCCGTCACAGTCACCGCCAGCGCCCGAGCCACCGACGCGACACCGACCAGAACCAGCAGCACACCCAGCGCGACAGGAAAATACCCCGGCCCCATGTGCAGCGCCGATCCGACCCGGTATCCGCTGGCAATGCCAACGGCACCCAGTCCGATCGACAGGAATAGCAATCCAGCAACGAAACCACCGGAGTCACGAATGACCGGTTTCATCCGATATGAACACCGGCCCGCTTGATCACCTCACCCCACTTGATCGATTCGCTCTTGATATAGGCCGCGAACGCCGCCGGCGAGTCGCCCACCACATCCACACCCAGCCCAGCCAGCCGCTTCGCCACATCCGGCTGATGCAGCGCCTGCACCGTTGCCTTGTTCAACCGGTCAACGATCGGCACCGGCGTATGCGCGGGCGCGACCAGCCCATGCCACGTCGTCGCATCGAAATCCGCCACCCCGGCCTGCTGCATCGTCGGCAGATCGGGCAACACCGGCGACCGCTCCACCGATGTCACCGCCAGCGCCTTCAACGACCCGCTTTTCAGGAACGGGATCGCCGCCACGGACGTCGCGAACATCATCTGGATCTGCCCGCTCATCAGGTCGGTCAGCGCCGGCGCGACACCCGCATAAGCGACATGAACAATGTCGATCCCCGCCTTCAACCGGAACAATTCCCCCGCCAGATGCGCCGCCGTCCCGTTGCCGGACGACCCGAAATTCAACTGCCCCGGCTTGGCCTTCGCCAGCGCGATCAATTCTGCCACCGAACTGACCCCCAGCGAGGGATTAACCACCAGTATATTCGGCTGCCGCCCGATCAGCGTGATCGGCGAGAAATCGGTCAACGGGTTATAGCCCAGCCGCTTGTACAGGAAAGCATTCGCCGCCAGGATACTGTTGTTCGCCACCAGCAACGTATACCCATCGGCCGGCTGCTTGACTGCGATCTCCGCCGCCACGTTGCCCCCCGCGCCCGGCCGATTATCCACGATAATCGACTGCCCCAGCTCCGCGTTCAACTGCTGCCCCAGAATCCGAGCCAGCACGTCGCTCGGCCCACCCGGCGGAAACGCCACCAACAAACGGATCGGCTTATCCGGATACCCATCCGCTCGGGCGCGCGTGACGCCGAACGTTGCGGCAACGCCGAACCCAACCAGTCCACGACGGCCGAGCATGCTGTTTCATCCCTCTCAAACCACCCCCAGAACAGCACGCGCCCCGACTGCCGGCAAGCCTAATATCGATCATTGCATCCGATCGCCATTTTGAGCGATATTCCTCCCAACCTCACGGGGCACCAACGCATGCCACCAGCAACCCTCGCGTCCGCAGCCTATGGCCGCCTGCGCCGCGAAATCATCGCCGTCGAAATCCCGCCCGGCGCCCGCCTGCACACCCGCCAGCTTTGCGCCCGCTACGACATGGGCCTCAGCCCCATCCGCGAGGCGCTCAGCCGCCTGTCCAGCGAAGGCCTCGTCCGCCAGTCCGACCAGCGCGGCTTCGTGGTCACGCAACTGACCGCCGCCGACCTCGACGCCCTGACCCGCACCCGGATCTGGCTCAACGAACGTGGACTGAGCGAATCCATCACCCACGGCGACGACACCTGGGAGGAGCATGTGATCCTCAGCTTCCACCGCCTGTCCCGCATCCCCCGCTTCGTCCAGGACGCGCGCAACGAAACCTGGGACACCGCCCACCAGACCTTCCACGCCGCCCTCGTCGCCGCCTGCCGTTCCCCCTGGCTGATCGGTTACTGCGAACAACTGTTCGACGCCTTCGAGCGCTACCGCAACCTCTCCGCCTTCACCGCCGCCGCCCGCCCTGGCCATGTGGATGAACATCGGGCCATCATGGAAGCCGCAATCGGACGTGATGCCGCCAAAGCCTGCCACCTGTTACGGCAACATTTCGAACTCAGCGCCACGCTGGTGCGCAAACAACTCTCCCTGGGAACACCGTCATGATCGAGCAGGAATCGAAAAACTTCAAACTGATCGGTCACGATCCGTCCGCCGCCTTCGGTTGCGGCAGCCTGGTTGAAATCCGCAACGGTCATGCCTATGTCGGCTCCGTCGGCGTCGATGGCGTGGAAGGCTTCACCGTCCACGACGTCCAGGACCCGCGCAACCCCCGCAAGGTGTGGGAATTCAAGGCACCCCCCGGCATCCACATGCACAAGCTGCGCTACGTGCATGAAAACCTGCTCTACGTGAATTCCGAACGCCTGCCGGGCGACCGAGGCGCCAACGCCCAAGGTGGATTCTACATCTTTGACATCTCCATCCCGCACACCCCGCGCCAGGTCGGCTTCGTCAACATGCCCGGCAGCGGCCCGCATCGTTTCGGTGTCGACAATACTCGCCACCTTGCCTTCATGCCCTCCGACGCCCCCGGCTGGGACAAGCGGGTGATCTGGACCATGGACATCAAGAACCCCCTGAAGCCCGAACCCATCAGCATCTGGGGCCTGCCCTGGCAAAAGTCCGAGGGCAGCGAACTCGGCAACGATCCTGTCCCCGGCGCCAACACCTGCACCCTGCACGGCCCGCCGATGATCCGCGGCGACCGCATGTTCGCGGCGTTCTGGGGCGGCGGCATGGCCGTCATCGACTGCGCCGATCTGACCGATATGAAACTTCTCGGCCACGTCAAATGGTCGCCCCCCTTCGTCGGCTGCACCCACACCGCCTGGCCGATCGGCAACCGCCCCTACCTCGTCGTCACCGACGAAGCCCGAGGCAAGCAGAACTACTGGGACAGCCAGTTCATGTGGATCGTCGATATCCGCGACGAAACCAATCCCACACCGGTCTCCACCTGGTTCCCCGAACGCGAGAAATACTTCAACCGAGGCGGTCGTTTCGGCGCCCACAACATCCTCGAAAACGTCACTGACGAAGGCCCCTGGGCCAACATCGTCTTCATCACCTACTTCAACGCCGGCCTGCGCGCCGTCGACGTCAGCGACCCGCTGCGCCCGACCGAAATCGGCTGTTTCGTTCCGGGGGTGGCCGACGGCGAACGCGCCGTCCAGTCCAACGATATCGGCGTCGATGACCGGGGCCTGCTCTACGTCATCGACCGCTGGGGCAAGGGCATGCACATCGTGGAGTACACCGGCTGATGTGCGCCGCATGCGAAACGAACGAGCAACAGGCCGGCATCAGCCCGGCCCTCGCCGCCCGAGCCCGCCGCATTGAATCCACCATGCTCGGTGCCAAAGTTGCAGACCAGTCCTGGGAAATTCTCCTCGGCCGATCCGGCGGCGCGGTCCCGTGGCCGGAAACCCAGCGCATGCTGACCGCCCTCGACCAGGCCGCCCAACGGCCCGGTGCCATCCTGCGCTGCGACGCCGCCTGACCTCACCGCCCCGTTCCGGCCGTCCCCGGCTCGATCGTCACCGTCGCCGTCCGCCCGATCACCAACTCCATCCCCGCCGGCACCGAATCCGGCTTCACCCGCACCGGCACACGCTGCGCCAGCCGCACCCAGTTGAACGTCGGGTTGATGTTGGCCAGCAGATCGGCGCTATCCGTCCGCTCCCGGTCCGCGATCCCGGCGGCGATACTCTGCACATGCCCGGTCAGATCCCGAGACTCGCCCATCAGCCGCACCACCACCCGGTCGCCAATGTGGATCTTCGGCAGCTTGGTCTCTTCGAAATACCCTTCGATTCGGATCGTCGAGCTGTCCACCAGCGCCATCACGCCCTTGCCGGTGGTCACGTAATCCCCAGGCTCCAGCGCCACATTGGTCACCGTCCCGTCCACCGGGCTGGTCACCACCGTGCGCCGCAAATTCAAATCCGCCACCGCACGATCGGCCACCGCCTCCCGATAGGCCGCCTGCGTCGCCTCGGCGTTGGTCTCCCGCTGCTGCTGCGATTCCTCCGACACCGACAACTGGTTCAGCCGCTGATAGCGGTTCGCCTCCCGCTGCGCCTCGTCCATCGTCGCCTTGCGGCTGGCCATCGCCGCGTCCGCCTGCGCCAGAGCGAGCTCGAAACGATCCGGGTCGATGCGGAACAATTCATCGCCGCGCTTCACCGTCTGGTTGTCCCGCACCATTACCTGCGTCACCAGCCCCGACACGTCCGGCGCAATGGTCACCACGTCGGCCCGCACCCGCCCATCCCGGGTCCATGGCGCCTCCTGGTAATACGCCCACAGCCCACGCCCCGCGACCAGCGCGACGGCGACGATCACCAGCGTCAGCAGCGGACGGCCGGAGTTCAACGCAAAACGGCGGAAAAACGGTTTCATGATTGCATCCATAAGGTCATGACGCTGGCCACGGCGGCCAGAAGCAAGACAAACAGCGACAGATCCACCAGTGCCCGGTGCCACACCAGCCGGTAAAACCCGATAAACGCCAGGCAGCGCCGCAGCACCGCGGTCAGCGCCAGCGCGATCAGCGCCCAGACCAGCAGGACCGGAACGAACACGCCGTAGACGTCGAACTCGCCGATCATGCGGCCTGCCTCACCGGCGGCGGCGTCGGCCGGAACGGTTCGGCATCGGCGAACAGGCCGCGCCTGATCCCCACCAACTGCAACAGCAGATCGGCACGCCCCTCCAGCGCCACAGTCACATCCAGCGCTCGGTCGATGCAGCCCAGCAGCGCCGGACTGGGCGACCGCACCCGACCCACCGCCGCCTGGGTCTCGAAATGCCGCGCGGTGCCCGCCACCACCTCGTCCACCGCCGCCCGCACCGCCGGCGCCATCGCTTCGCGGTCATGCTGCAGGTCGATCATGTTGATGCCGATACGCAGATCGGCCAGCACGTCCGCCGCCGCCAGTTCATTGGCCGCCCCGATCACCGCCAGCCGAGGCACCAGCAGCCCCAGCCGATCCAGCAGCAGCGCCGACAACGCCCCTCGCTGATGCGGTTCGTGGTGACTGGGGATCGCCGCCAGATCGCGCCAGTTGGCCCGCAGCAGCCGCCGCGCACTCCATTCCGCGCCGACCGACCGCATCAGCGCGGTCACCACCGCCGCCGTCGCGACCCCCAGGATGGCCGCGAAACTGCCATCGGCATAGGCCACGAAATCCGCCGAGTAGGCACTTTGCAGGCTCAACAGCGTCGCCGTCAGGAAGCCCAGCGGCGTGCCCAGCACCTGCGTGGCGGGCATCGCGATCAGCAAGCCCACCGGCACGAAGAATGCCGCCAGCACCAGGGTCAGGATCTCGAAATCATGCACCACCGGCAGGATGGCGAACAACCCGATGCCGACCGCCACCGCGGCGATCACCACGCTCAGCAGCATGCCCTTCAGCGCGGGGGTCGGGTCATCCAGCGTGGCGAAAAGACAGCACGCCGCGGCCGTCAGCGCCGCCGCGCCGCCACCGGACGCCCAGCCGGTGCCGATCCAGAACGCACAGATCAGCAGCACCGCGACCGTCGCCGCCAGGGCCGACAGCAGGGCCAGACCGCGATCGCGGTGCAAATGCTCCTGTGCATGCACATGCACGGTCAGCGGTTGCGGCAGCGTCCCGCCGCCGCGTTGGATGTGATCGCGCAGATCGCGCATGTCCTGCCGCAGATCGACCAACTGACCCAGCCGCTGCAACACGCTGCAGCGCATGATGTCATTCCACCCGGCCCGCGGATCGATCTCCGCCTGGCAGTGGGCGATCGACGCCCGTATCCGATCCGCCTCACTGCGCGGCGGCGGGTCGCCGGCCCGCACCCACACGCGCATATCGTCCAGCAGCCGCGTCAGTCGGGGCGTCACCCCGCCCGCCTGCCGCAACGCGCCCAGACGGTCGTTGATCGACGACAGCAGCGGCAGCAGCAGCACCATCCGCTTCTGCAACTCCATCACCCATCGCGTCGCCACCTGGAACCGCGAGGTGTCGTAGGCCAACTGCATACCCAGCAGCCGCAGTTCCACCGCGTCCGCCGCCAGTTGGATATGCCCCTGCCGCTTGTCGAGATCGGGCTCGCCGGCCAGCACGTCCTCGGTCCAGTTGAAGGCATTGCCGACCCAGGCCAGGATGCGCGCGCTCAGCATCGGCCCCAGTTCGCGCGGAAACGCCACGGTGCCGATGACGGTCGTGCAGATGATGCCGAGCCAGATTTCCTCGACGCGGGCGAGGGCGATGGGCCAGATGTCACCCGGGGTGGTGACGGCTGGGAAGCCGATCAGCGCGGCGGTATAGCCGGCCAGCATGAACACATAGCTGCGCGGTGTGCGGTCCAGCAGCGCGATGTAGAGGCAGAAGCCGACCCAAAGCGCCAGCGCCGCGCTCAGCAATTCCGGTGCGTCCACCAGGTTCGGCACCAGCACGATGGTCGCCACCGCGCCGATCGTGGTGCCGATCAGGCGGTAGATCGCCCGCGAACGCATCGCCCCGGTCAACGGCTGCGCAACGATATAGACCGTCGCCATCGCCCAGTACGGCCGGTCCAGCCCGATGGTCATCGCGATATACAGCGCCGCCATCGCCGAGGCGAAGGTCTTCACCGAATAGACCCACTCGCTGACGCCCGGCCACCGTCTCATGGCTCGGTGATCCGCGGCATGGGGGTCGATCTTGTCGGAGGACCGGCATTGGCCCCATGCTGGGGGCGACTGATTCGGACTGTGAACTTCATGGGCACCCCGGGGTGGCGATTGGCGAAAGACGAGGTTCGGCGTCCTGTACTGCGAGGCTCCGTGGTATCGGCTCCATCGGCGGGCTCTGGTCTGTCTCCTCGGTGTTCGCGGCATGATGCCGCCGGGCGATCACAGGATCGTAATCACAACACGGGGAGATGACCATCATGGCGCATGAGGCGTTACGCACGATCCTGCCGAGCACCGGCCTGTCGGCCGAGAGGGCGGCCGAGGTGACCTTCACCGGCGGCACCGATCCGATCCTGCCCACGCCGTTCCGCGTCGGCATCGCCGGCGCCGCGACGCTGGCCGCCACCGGGCTCGCCGCCGCCGATCTGTGGGAACTGCGCACCGGCCGCCGCCAGGACATCGCCGTGGACGTCCGCCGGGCCACCGCCTCGCTGCGCAGCACGCATTACCTGAAGGTCGGCGACGGCCATATCTCCTCCGCCCGCAACCCCATCATGGGCACCTATCCCACCAAAGATGGCCGCTGGAGCTACATCCACGCCAATTTCCCCAACCACCGCGCCGCCGCCGTGAAGGTGCTGGGCTGCGAGGAAACCCGTGAATCGGTGACCAAGGCGGTGGCCACCTGGAACGCGCTGGACCTGGAGGAAGCGATCCTCGCCGCCAAGGGCGCTGGCGGCATGGTGCGGACCAAGGCCGAATGGGCCGACCACCCGCAATCCGCCGCCATCGCCGCGCTGCCGCTGATGGAGATCGTCCGCATCGGCGACGCCCCGGCCGAACCGCTGCCGCCCGGCGACCGCCCGCTGTCCGGCATCCGCGTCGTCGATATCACCCGCGTGCTGGCCGGCCCGACCTGTGCCCGAACGCTGGCCGAACACGGCGCCGACGTGATGAAGATCTCCGCCGAACATCTGCCCAACCTGGGCTACCAGGAACTCGACACCGGCCTGGGCAAGCTGTCCACCTATCTCGATCTGCGCGAGCAACGGAATGTCGACACCCTGCGCGGCCTGATCAAGGACGCCGACGTGTTCTCCCAAGGTTACCGCCCCGGCACACTCGGCGCCCGCGGTCTTTCGCCTGAAGAACTGATCGCGCTGCGCCCCGGGCTGGTCTACGTTTCGCTGTGTGCCTTCAGCCATGCCGGCCCCTGGGCATCCCGCCGAGGCTTCGACACCGTCGTCCAGACCGTCAGCGGCATCACCGCCCGCCAGGCCGAAATCGTTCCGGGCAAGACGCCGGGCCCGCAGTTCTATCCGCTGTCCGCGATCGACTACTGCACCGGCTACCTGATGGCGACCGGCGCGATGATCGCACTGAAACGCCGAGCGGAGCAGGGCGGCAGTTGGCTGGTGCGCATTTCCCTGGCCCAGGTCGGCAAATGGATCGTCGATCGCGGCGAGGTCCCGGCCGAAGCACTGCGGGGCATCCCGGAGGAATTCACCGCCGAGGAACTCGATCGCTGGTCGATGGTGACCGACACGCCGGCCGGCGCGTTGCGCCATCTCGCCCCCGTCGTGCAGATGTCCGAGACCAGCCCGCATTGGGCGCGTCCGGCCGTGCCGCTGGGCTACCACAAGCCGGTCTGGCCGCCGCGCGGCGGGTAGACGAAGGAGCGCGGGCTATCCGTCATGGCCGGGCGAAGTCCCGCCCACGCGCTTTGTCCGCCGGCGCCAGGTCTCCGTGGGATAAATAATACCAGTCCGCATTGAGACCGACTTTCTGCCGGCCGCACTCATCAAGCGATTCGGTTATTTCACCACGAACCCACGGACGGACGGCACACATCATACCGGCCGTAACGTCCCAACCAGGACCGGAATGAACTCCGAGACCGTCGGATGGATATGCACGACCCGTTGCAGGATCGGGTAGGGCGCCTTCGCATACATCAGGTCGAGGATGCTGTGGACGGCCTCGTCGCCTCCCACTCCCAAAATGGCGGCACCGAGGATTTCCTTGGTATCATCGGCAACGATGATCTTCATCAGCCCCGCCGTCTCGCCCTTTTCAATCGCTCGGGATACCCGCGTCATCTTCACGCTGCCCACCAGAACCTTGTGTCCCGCCGCCACGGCCTCCCGTTCGTTCATCCCGACGCGTCCCAGCGGCGGATCGATGAA
The DNA here is from genome assembly GCA_036272115.1 of Rhodopila sp. Classification (GTDB taxonomy): domain Bacteria; phylum Pseudomonadota; class Alphaproteobacteria; order Acetobacterales; family Acetobacteraceae; genus Rhodopila. Next base: position 8,781 of record DATAZJ010000224.1, read on the forward strand.
CAGCGCATAGGCGTTGATCCGATCGGTCACCCGGCGGCTGCCGCCATCCAGCAGCGTATCGGCGACGATTTCGAAATCGTTATAGGCGGTATGGGTGAAGGCGCCACGTCCGTTGCACTCCCCGATCGCCCAGATGCCGGGTGTGCCGGTGCGTAGCCGGTCATCGACCTGGATATAGCCGTGCGAATCCACCGCCACGCCGGTCGTTTCCAGCCCGAGATCATCAGTATTCGGCCGCCTTCCGGTCGCGATCAGCAGGTGCGACGCGGTGATCGACCCTGGACCGCCCGCGTTCTCGATGCCCACATGGATGCCCGGGGCGACCCCGGTGGTCTTCGTCCCCAAACGGACCTCGATCCCCTCCGCCTCCAGGATGTCCCGCACGGCGTCGGAGACTTCGGAGTCCTCGCGGCCGATCAGCCTCGGCGCGGCCTCGATCACCGTGACGGCACTGCCGAAACGCCGATAGATCTGCGCGAACTCCAGCCCCACATAACTGCCCCCGATAACCACCAAATGCTCGGGCACCGTATCGAGATCCAGGATCGTGCTGCTGGTCAAATACGGCACCGCATCGAGGCCAACGATCGGCGGGACCACCGGCCGCCCACCGACATTGATGAAAACCCGAGGTGCACGCAGGGTTTCTCCACCAACCGCCACGTCGCCAGCCGAAACGAACCGGCCGTGGCCCTGCACCACCGTGATACCTTGGGTCTGCCGCAAAGATGCCTCCAGACCATCCCGGCTCGCAGCGACGATGGCATCCTTGCGCGCCTTCACCTGCTTCATGTCGATCGTGGCGACCCCGCCGATCGTTACGCCATACTCGCCGGCGCGCCGCACCAGATGCGCCGCATAGGCGCTTGCCACCAGCGCCTTGGTCGGTGTGCAACCGGTGTTGACACAGGTGCCGCCGAACCGGCCACGCTCGATGATGGCGACACGCTGCCCATCCTTCGCCAGGCGAAACGCCAAAGACGGCCCCGCCTGTCCGGTCCCGATGATGATGGCGTCATATTCGGTCATCGTTCAGCCCGCCGGCGGTGCCGCCCCCTTGATCTGAGTTCGAAGCCGGCATCAGAGATGGTACGCAGGTCAATGCCGTTGCTCTCGGCCCCGAACGTGCGATCGCCACCGATCGATGCCTGCTTGGACAGTGTGATGGTCATGGACGTTGCCTCTGCCGTGAACAGCCACTCCTGTTCTTACGATTAAGCATTGCCAGCCGTCAATTTACGCAATTGGCTCATCCAAATTGGATAGCGGATTTGTCTTGGCATCGAAAAATGGCGATTCGTCAGCATGCCCGCCGCGGAAACAAGTTGCGTATTTGTTCCAACTTCCCCCGTTACCCGATCGTGCTCCACGGCGGCGGAACGGTGTTCGATGCGGGCACGATCCATTCGATCCGCCTGTAAGGGCGTTCTCCTCGGCCAGTCCGATGTGCTCATGCCCGGCGGGGCGGCATTCGGCTCGGGATCCGCGCTGCCTGGGCGTGGCGCTGCGACGGATCAGTGTGCGGCACGGCACCCAACTCCGGGTCGTCGAGGCGGAAGATGCAATGCTGCACACAGGGTCCCATTCGTTTGAGGCTGATAACGGCTTCAGCTGGAGAGATGGTGACGCAACGCTGCCGATCAAGCTGTTTGATGGATTTACCGGTCCCCTGGTGGTCGAACTGACCGTTGCCGATACGATGCAGTACCGTGATGAGGACCGGCGACCGCTGGCATAGGCGCCTCGCCATGTGACAGCACCGGCGATCCCGCCTAGGCTTCCCGGCAACAGACCGGGAGGCAACGATCATGGCCAGCATCAGTTCCAGACTGGATCGCCTGCCGATGACGTCGGCCCACCGGACGGCGTTCCTCGCACTTGCCTTCGCCTATTTCTTCGAGCTTGGCGACCTGAACACCTTCGCCTATGCCGCGCCTGCGGTGATCAGGCAGTGGGGGATCTCGGTCAATACGGTGGCGCTGATTACCTCGGCCAGTTTCGGCGGCATGACGATCGGCGCGCTGTCCGGCGGCAAGCTGGCCAATCACATCGGCCGCCGCCGCGGGTTTGTCTGTGCGACGGTGCTGTATGGGCTGTGTTCGCTGCTGAACGCGGCGGCTTGGGATGTCGCATCGCTGGCCGTGATGCGCTTCGTCACCGGCATCGGGTTGTCGGCGATGACGGTGATCGCCAACACCTATATCAGCGAGTTCTTTCCCAGGCATCTGCGCGGTCGTTACATGGGCCTGACGATGACCGTCGGGCTGATCGGCATTCCCGCCACCGCCTGGGTTGCCCGCATCCTGGTGCCGCTGGCGCCCTGGGGCTGGCGGCTGGTGTTCGTCTGGGGCGCCCTGGGCATCATCGCCGCGCTGATCGGCCGAGCGATGCCTGAATCGCCGCGCTGGCTGTCGGTGCAGGGGCGGACGGCGGACGCCGAGGCGGCCGTGGCGCACCTGGAGCAACTCGCCTTGGCCCGTTTTGGCACACTGGCCGAACCGCTTGAGCAACCCGACGAACCGGTGGCCCCGCGGCCGCCCTACGCGGCATTGTTCCGCCACCCGCATCTGGGCCGCACGCTGTTGCTGTCGATGATCTCGATCACCGGCACCGTCGGCTTCTACGGCTTCATGTCCTGGGTGCCGACCCTGCTGTTCGAGCGTGGATTCTCGGTGGTGAAGTCGCTGACCTTCGTCAGTGTCATGTCGGTGTGCAATCCGCTGGGCGCGCTGCTGGCGGCCGACCTGATGGAGCGGTTCGAGCGCAAATGGTTCAATACCGCCGCCTGCTTCATGGTGGTGGTCTGCGGCCTGGCCTA
>DATAZJ010000225.1:0-4178 GCA_036272115.1 Rhodopila sp.
GTCCTGCACACCCTTCTGTGTGGACCGCATCCACGCAGGACCCCCACCTGTGATGCCTTATGACAGATCAACGCATCGGATTAGTTCGGACGATCCGGGCCGATGAAGCACAGATGAGGCAAGCCATCGAAGCTTAACCACATTATGACAATACTCTCTGGAATCAATCCCGCACCACGCCGCTGTCGTCGGCGTCCAGGGTGAAGGCGGCGGCCATCAGCGCTCTTGTGTAGTCGTGCCTCGGGCGGGCGAGAACATCCTCGGCGGGGCCTTCCTCGACGACCTTGCCGCCGCGCAGCACGACAATACGATGGGCCAGGGCGCGGACCACCTTCAGGTCGTGGCTGATGAACAAATAGCCCAAGTGATGATCCTGTTGCAGTTGTTGCAGCAGATCGACGATCTGTGCCTGCACCGACATATCCAGCGCACTGGTCGGTTCATCCAGCACCACGAACCGAGGCTTCAGCACCATGGCTCGGGCTATGGCGACGCGCTGGCGCTGCCCGCCACTGAACTCGTGCGGATAGCGGTCGCCGATATTGCTGGCGAGACCGACTTCCTCCAACGCCGCCGCCACCCGCTTGCCGCGCTCGGTGCGCGATAGGGCGGGTTCATGCACGGACAGGCCCTCGGCGATGATTTCCGCCACGGTCAGGCGGGGCGACAGACTGCCGAACGGATCCTGGAAGACGATCTGCATATCGGCGCGCAACCGGCGCAACTGCTTCTTGTCGAGTTCGGCGAGATCCGAACCATCGAAGCGGATGCAACCTTCGGCGGTCACCAGGCGCAATAGCGCATAGCCCATCGTGGATTTTCCCGAACCACTCTCACCCACCAATCCAACCGTTTCGCCTTCGTGAACAACGACATTCACGCCATCGACCGCCCGGACATGGCCGACCGGCCGGCGCAGGATGCCGCGGCGGATGGCGAAATGGACCTTCACATCCGAACCCTGCATCAACGTGGGAACGCCCGCACGCAACGGCTGTGGGCGGCCGCGCGGTTCGGCGGCGAGCAGCATTTGTGTATAGGAATGTTGGGGGGAATCGAACACGTCCGACACGGTTCCGGCTTCCACCACGACGCCGTCCTTCATCACGCACACCCGGTCGGCGTATCGGCGCACGATCGCGAGGTCATGGCTGATCAGCAGCAATGCCAGTCCACGGGCGGACTTTTCCGCTGCCAGCAGCTTCAGGATCTGCGCCTGGATGGTGACGTCCAGGGCAGTCGTGGGCTCATCGGCGATCAGTAAGGCGGGATCGTTGGCGAGTGCCATCGCGATCATCACCCGCTGCCGCTGGCCACCGGAAAGCTGGTGCGGGAACGCATCGAGCCGGTGTGCCGCGTCGGGAAAGCCGACCTCATGAAGCAGCTTGATCACGCGTGCCCTGGCGGCGGCGCTGGTGGTCCGCTGGTGCAGTTGGACCGCCTCGGCGATCTGCTGGCCGATCCGGGTCAGCGGATTGAGGCTGGTCATCGGTTCTTGGAAGATCATGCCGGCGATACCGCCGCGCAGTCGGCGCAGCACCTTGTCCCCGGCCCCGATCATGCTCTGGCCGTCCATCACGACGCGGCCGTCGCAGGTTGCGCCGGGCGGCAGCAACTGCAGCAGCGACAACGCGGTCAGCGACTTGCCGGATCCGCTCTCACCGACCAGGGCCAGCGTTTCACCGCGATCCAGCGTAAAGCTGACGCCGTCCACGACGGGGCGCCCACCGAAGCTGACGGTCAGGTCCTCGACGGAGACGAGACTCATCTGGGTCCACCCGTACGCGGAGCCTTGCGCGGGTCGAAGGCGTCACGCACCGCCTCACCGATGAACACCAGCAGGGTCAGCAGCCCGCCCAGCACCACGAACGCGGTAATGCCCAGCCATGGGGCCTGAAGGTTGTTCTTGCCTTGGGAAACCAGTTCACCCAGCGACGGGGATCCAGGGGGGAGACCGAAGCCAAGGAAATCGAGGCTGGCGAGGATCGTTACCGATCCAGACAGGGTGAACGGCAGGAAGGTCAGCGTCGCCACCATGGCGTTGGGCAGGATGTGGCGCCACATCACCGCGAGGTCCGACACCCCCAGCGCCTTCGCCGCTCGGACATATTCCAGGTTGCGGCCGCGCAAGAACTCGGCGCGCACCACGCCGGTCAGGTTCATCCAACTGAACAGCAGCAGGAAGATCAGCAGAATGCCGAAACTTGGCGTGATGATGCTGGCGAGGATGATCAGCAGATAAAGCTGCGGCATTCCTGACCAGATCTCGATGAAGCGCTGGAACAGCAGGTCCACCAGGCCGCCGCGAAACCCCTGGATGGCGCCGGCGGCGATGCCGATCACCGACGAAATCGCCGTCAGGGTGAAGCCGAACAGCACCGAGATACGAAATCCATAGATCACGCGGGCCAGGACGTCGCGGGACTGATCGTCGGTGCCCAGCAGATTCTTCCAGTCCGGCGGCGATGGCGCCGGGGTCGATGGGCGTTTCACGATCGAGTCGTACGAATAGCGAATGGGCGGCCAGATCATCCAGCCATGCGCGTTGATCGACGCCTGCACATCGGGTTCGGTGTAGTCCGCGTCGGTTGGGAAGAAATTGGACCCGAAGGTATCCTCACTGTAGTCTTGCAGCACCGGAACGTACCAGTGGCCATCGTAGAGGATCAGCAAGGGACGGTCGTTGGCGAGGAACTCGGCGAACAGGCTGAAACCGAACAACACCAGGAATATCCACAGCGACCAGTAACCGCGTTTGTGGGACCGGAAGATCGCCAGGCGGCGGCGGGTCAGAGGCGAGAGATGCACTATTGCCTCGCCTCAAAATCGATGCGCGGATCGACGATGGTGTAGAGCATGTCGCCAACGATCTGCATGAGCAAACCGAGCAGGGTGAAGATGTAGAGGGTGCCGAACATGACGGGGTAGTCGCGCTGGATCGCGGCCTGAAACCCGAGCAGCCCAAGGCCGTCGAGGGAGAAGATGATTTCGACGAGCAGGGCGGAGGAAAACAGGATGCCGATGAAGGCCGACGGGAAACCGGCGATGATCAGCAGCATCGCGTTGCGGAACACGTGGCGATACAGGATGCGCTGTTCGCTGGCGCCTTTGGCCCGCGCGGTGACGACGTATTGCTTGCGGATTTCCTCCAGGAAGCAGTTCTTGGTCAGCACGGTCAGGCTGGCGAAACCACCGACCACGATTGCGATGGTTGGCAGGACGATATGCCAGAGGTAGTCCATGATGCGAGCGGGGATGCTCCAGGATTCGGAGCCCTCACTGTGCAGTCCGCGTAACGGAAACCACTGCACGAAGCTGCCCCCGGCGAACAGCACCACCAGCAGGATGGCGAACAGAAATCCGGGTACGGCGTAACCGATCAGGACGGCAGCGCTGCTCGCGACGTCGAACCGGCTGCCGTCGCGGACGGCCTTGGCGATACCGAGGGGAATCGAAATGAAGTAGACCAGTAACGTGGACCAGAGACCGAGGGAGATTGAGACTGGCATTTTCTCCTCGATCAATTGCAGGACCGGCTTGTCGCGGAAGAAGCTGCGGCCGAAATCAAAGGTCAGATAGCCGCGCAGCATCAGCACGAACCGTTCCGGCGCCGGCTTGTCGAAGCCGAACATCTTCTTGATGTCGGCCACCATATGCGGGTCCAGACCGCGGGCGCCGCGGTAGGTGCCGTTGCCGATCGGCATCGTCTCCGTACCGCCGGCGCCGGTCATGCGGCCGATGGCGCTGCCGCCGTGCCCTTTCAGTTGGGCGATCATTTGTTCGACCGGTCCGCCGGGCGCAAACTGCACGACGAAGAAATTGATCGCGATGATGCCGAACAGCGTAGGGATCACCAGCAGCAGGCGGCGGATCAGGTAGGCGCCCATCAGTCGGGGACGCCCGTCGGACGGTTGCGACCGTTGCTAAATCGCATCACAGGCCGTGGCGCCGCGCTTCGTCGGTGGCGGCGGCTTTTGCCGGATCCAACCACCAACTGTCCAACTCCAGACCGGTGCGGACGTGCTGTGCGGGGCGCCCGAAGCGATCCCAGTAGGCGACGCGCACGGTTTGCAGATACCAATGCGGCACGAGATACCAACCGTTCAGCAGCACCCGATCGAGGGCGTGAGTCGCGACCACAAGATGCGCGCGATCGGACGCGGTGACGAGCTGGTGCA
>DATAZJ010000226.1:0-2405 GCA_036272115.1 Rhodopila sp.
TGGATCGCTACGTACTGCGCCGTGTGGTGGGCGCACGCAGCCTGGTACACCCGATCACCGACCGGCATTTGTTCCCCTGGGGGCGCCTTGGCAAGGCGCTCGGCGCCGACCACAAGGCGATCCAGCGATGGCACGCCCAGGGAATCGGGTTGATTGTCACGGCGCTGCGAGCAGCGCCGTAGTATCTGCGGTCGTCACCATGGGCAGCGAAATCCGGACCGCGGCGTTGCCTAACCCGGATGCTTGTGAATTGGATCGACCCAATAAACCGCCTCCGGCTTCTCCACCGGTTCGATGTCCAGGTTCACCACCACCGCCTCGTTGTCGCTGCGCACCAGCACGCACTCCAGCGTCTCGTCGGACGATGCATTGATCTCCTGGTGCGGCACATATGGCGGAACAAAGATGAAATCCCCCGCTTCGGCTTCGGCGACATATTCCAGCTTCTCACCCCAGCGCATCCTCGCCTTGCCACGAACCACGTAGATCACGCTTTCCAGCGCGCCATGGTGGTGTGCCCCGGTTTTTGCGTTGGCATGGATATTCACCGTGCCAGCCCAAATCCTCTGTGCCCCCACCCGGGCGAGATTGATCGCCGCCGCGCGGTTCATGCCAGGCGTCTGTGCCGTGTTGACGTCAAGCTGATCGGCCTTGATCACCCGTACGCCGTTCAGCTTCCAGTCCACCGGCTCATGATGATGGTCGTGATCGTGGCTCATGTGTCTCTCCGCTCAGAGCGTGATCGCCGGAAGCCAGCAGACGTAAATCACGCGGTCAAACCAAGGATGCGGGTCAGCCGCCCGCGACAAATTTTTCCAGCCAGTGGATCGTGTAGTCGCCCGACTGGAACTCCGGATCGTCGACGATCCGTTGGTGCAACGGGATGGTAGTCTTGATACCGACCACAGCAAATTCATCCAGGGCTCGCCGCATCCGATCGATCGCCCGCGTTCGGGTGGGCGCATGCACGATCAACTTGGCGACGAGGCTATCGTAATACGGCGGCACGAAATACCCCGCATACAGCGCCGAGTCGACCCGTACCCCTAACCCGCCCGGCGCGTGGAACGCCGTCACCCGACCGGGCGTCGGGATGAAGGTAACCGGATCCTCGGCGGTGATCCGACATTCGATGGCGTGGCCACTAAATGTGATATCGCGCTGCTCATAGCCCAAGGGCGCGCCGGCCGCGACGCGAATTTGTTCCCGTACCAGATCGACATCGCACAGCATCTCGGTCACCGGATGCTCCACCTGCAATCGCGTATTCATTTCGATGAACGAGAATTGCCCATCCTGATACAGAAACTCCAGCGTCCCGGCGTTGCGATAACCCAACTTCCGCAGCGCCGTGGTCGCCGTTTCCCCCAGCAACTGCCGCTGCGCGGGGCTGATCGCCGGCGAACCCGCCTCCTCCAGCAGCTTCTGATGTCGCCGTTGCAGGCTGCAATCGCGCTCGCCAAAATGCACCACATTGCCGTGGTTGTCGGCCATGATCTGCAACTCGATATGCCGCGGCCGATCGAGATATTTCTCCATGTAGACGGCGTCGTTGCCGAACGCCGCCCGCGATTCGGTGCGGGCAAGACGGAAAGCATCCTCCAGTTCGGACGGGTCACGAGCCACCTTCATCCCGCGTCCGCCACCGCCCGCCGCAGCCTTGATCAGCACCGGATAGCCAATGCGCCCGGCAACCGCCCTGGCGCTCTCAAGGTCCGGCAGCTCGCCATCGGATCCTGGCACCAGCGGGATACCCACCGCAGCCACCGCCGTCTTTGCCGCAATCTTGTCGCCCATCATGCTGATATGGTCGGCCGATGGGCCGATGAACGTCAGCCCATGCGCATCCACCATCTCCGCGAAGGCGGCATTTTCCGACAGGAACCCATAACCTGGATGGATCGCATCCGCCCCGGTGATCGCAGCCGCTGACAGGATCGAGGGGATGTTCAGATAGCTGTCCTTGGCGGGTGGCGGGCCGATGCAGACGCTTTCGTCCGCCAGGCGCACATGCATCGCCTCCGCGTCAGCGGTGGAGTGGACCGCCACCGTCGCAATGCCCAGTTCCCGGCAGGCGCGCTGGATGCGAAGGGCGATCTCGCCGCGATTGGCGATCAGGATCTTTTGAAACAAATGCCTATTCCAGGATGATCAGCACTTCGCCGTATTCCACCGGCGCACCACTCTGCACCAGAATGGCCCCGACGGTGCCCGCCTTTGGCGCCTTGATCTGGTTGAACGTCTTCATCGCCTCGATCAGCAGCAGGGTCTGCCCCGCGGTCACCTGCTGCCCGATAGTGACGAATGCCGGCGCACCAGGTTCCGGCGCCAGGTACGCCACTCCAACCATCGGACTGACGACAGCGCCGGGATGGGCAGCCACATCCTGCACGACAGCCGCAACC
>DATAZJ010000227.1:0-11375 GCA_036272115.1 Rhodopila sp.
TGGACCCGCGTTCCTCGCTGGTTTCCAGCACCATCTTCAGGTTGAACCCCAGCACCCCGCCGCGTTCAGCCAGCACGGCCTCCAGCGCCGACAGATTCAGCGCGTGCTGGCCCTTGTTGTCGGCGGAACCGCGTCCGTACCAGTGATCGGCTTCCTCGGTCAGCACCCAGGGGGACAGACCGGCGCGCCACTGGTCTTCGAGACCGCGGACGGTGTCGCCGTGGCCGTAGGTCAGCACGGTCGGCCGATCCGGTCCCTCCAGCCGTTCGGCGAACAGGATCGGGCCAAACCCGGCGGCGGGATTTGGATGGATTTCGACCGAGAACCCCATCCGCTCCAGCCATGGCTGGATGGCATCCGCCAGATACCGCTGAACGTCGGGCTCATGGCCCGCGTCCTGGGACGTACTCGGGATGGCAACCAGTGCCGCCAGATGGTCACGGAACCCGTTGGAGTCGAAATGCGTCAGTGCGCGCGCCAGGGCGCCATCCCGCGATGCCATGCGTCTGCCTTTCGGTGTGATGAGGCGAACGTAGGCCGGTTCCGGCGATCGGCGAAAGGCCCCGCGCCGCATGCCCTATCGCACATAGGCGACCTGAAGCACGACGAACCAGTCGTAGCGGGTGTCCACGATCGAGCCGTTCGAGTCCGCCAGGCGCCCGTCCGGCGTCAATGGGATATGCTTCATCGTCACCGCGTGGTCGACGTTGCCACCGATCACGCTCAGTTCGCCGCCGGGTGGGTTCGCGACAACAATATCGCAATGCGCCGGAAATGGCCGAGCCGGCAGGTTGTTGAAACGGATATGCGCCGCCCGGTCACGGCCGGTGCAGATGATGTCCCCCAGCGCCGGCGGATACACGCTCGGACGTCGAGCCGTGATCACCCAACCCTGCTCAAGGCCCCGCGCCTGCCGGGCCGCTGCGTTGATGTAGACGTAATGGGAGGCCGCATACGGAAAGCCGCTGCCGGCACCGGCGATACGCATCACATAGGATATGAATGCGGCCGACCACGCGTGATAGTCACTCTGATCGGCGCTGAACTCGGTTCCCGCGGCGTCGTATTTGCCCGCCCATGCCGCTTCCGGCCGGTCGGCGTTCTGACCAAGCCACCAATATTCGCCCACCCGTTCCCACAATCCGGGCATCCGTTCGGGCATCTGGTCGTCGGGCAGCGGCGGTCTGGAGCCCGGCGGATCATCATCGACGGGTTTGCCGAACGCGGACCACTCACTCATCGCGATCGCCACCGCGTTCGCTCGTGTCAGCGGCTCATACGGCACACGGGCAAAGTCCGGCACATGATAGAGTTCCGGCGCCGTCAGCTTCGGCGCGGCGGACGGCGAAGCGACCTTCGCCCCGCAACTCCCCAGGACAAGCGACGCCGCCAGGGGAAAGAATAGTCTACGCATCGATATCCTCGGGGGGTTCGGCGGCTTCAAAAGCAGGTCAACTTCCAGTCCGAACGCCCTTCGTCAGCCAGCCACCCCGACGCCGACCCGCACCAGAGCACCCTGCCGGACCAGCGCATCCTGCAACCGCCCGACCGGCACGTCCCGTACCTTCACCCCGGAGCCGGCGGCCAGACCGGCGGCCACGCCCGCCGCCTGCCCGGTCATCCAGCACTGCGGCACCTCCCGCAGGAACGAATGGCTCGTTGCGTCGCACGATATCGCCCGCCCGGCGACCAGCAGCCCATCCAGCGCGGCCGGCACCAGCGCCCCGTACGGCACCGACACAACCGGGTATTTGGGTGACAACGACGGCGACACCCCGATCTCGTCCGCACTCGCCATTCCGGACGCCCAGTCCTCCCGAGTCACCTGCGCCACACCGACCAGTCGCCTGGCATGGCGTACCCCGGTCTGCGGCGCCGACAGCATCATGAATGCCCCCTCGAACCCCGGCGCATGCTCCCGATAGACCGCCAGATGCGCCGCCATCAGCCGATGCGACCGGATATCGACCTCGGTCAGGTCTTCCACATCCACCGCCGAATAACCCGCCAGCCTGGGTCCCATGAACAGCGCCACCTCGTTGCGCCAGGACACGAACGGCCGCTCGAACAATCCCCCGCACATCGCGCGTCCCCGCTCCATGAACGCAGCGAACGCTTCCGGCCGAGCGGTTTTGAAATCGATCCAGCGCCGCATATCGACACCGCCCAGCAGGAAAGCCGTGTTGATGCAGTGATGAATATCCCGGGTATCGACATCGGAATAACTTTTCGCACCTGCACGATGGAAGATGTCACCGTCCCCGGTGCAGTCGATGGTGACCGCCGCCCGTATTGCCTTCCGCCCTTCCTTGCTCTCGAAAATCACCCCCGCGACGGCACCATCCCGCATCAGCGGCATCGCCCCCCAGGCATGGAAGATCAGGTGTACCTTGTGCTCCAGCACCAGTTCCTGGGATGCCAGTTTCAGATGTTCCGGATCGACCGTGGGCGACCACGTCACGATGCCATGATACGCCGCCGTCCGTTCCTTCCAGTACGCGGCCGTGGCCTCGTCCTCACTGCCCCACAACCCGCGCGGAGGCCCGGCGACGGCATCTTTCGGCAAGCGGTCCAACAGATCGTTGGCGATCCCGCGGATCACCTGTTCGCCGGTCCAGTCGGTCATGCGATCGATCCAGATCACCAGCCCGCCGGTGGACAAGCCGCCCAGATGGTTGTGCCGCTCCAACAGGATCACATCGGCACCGGTCCTGGCGGCGGCGATCGCCGCGGCGGTGCCGGACGGCCCACCCCCGACCACCAGCACATCGCAATCGCGGAAAACCGGGATCGACCGCGCGGGCTCCTCCACCAGGCCCAGATCGGGCCGAGGCCGACGCGCCAGCCGGCCCTCGGAGAAAATCCCCGACTTGTACATCAGGTGCCCGCCGTCGCCCTCGATCTTGCCGGTCATCCACGCGTTCCTTATCCCGTCGTTCAACCCAGGATACAGGATCGGCCGGATCGGGGCCACGTCCCCGTTCCGGACCCAGTTCGCGCGGTTACACCAATCGCCCTTGATGTTGACCCATCGGCACCGCCATGCAACCGTCATGGCGAGCGCAGGCTCGCCATCCATGCCTTTGTTTCCGCTCGTAAAAGGCGTGGATACCGGCATGCGCCGGTATGACGGACGGGGTCAACCGAAGAGTCTGCATCAACGCCGGCTGGTATTATACCCGGACGAGCCGCGGGATGGGGATCCACAGATGCGTCCCACGCTCCCGCCACGGGGTCAGATCGGGCACGATGTCGGCGGCGTTCGGCCAGGGCAAAATCAGGATGTCATCGGGCGGGTCCGCCATCAGCGCCTGCAACGGCACGATCGGGATCCGGCTGCCGGGCATCCGCCTGCCATGCTGGGCGGGATCGGCATCGGCGATGCAAGCGATCTCATCGGTCGTGATGCCGCAGCAATTCAGCAGCATGCTGCCCCGCGCCGCCGTGCCATAGGCCGCCACCCGTCGGCCGGCCGCGCGCCTGTTCAGGAGAAAGTCACGGATTTCCGACCGAGCCGACGCGAATCGCGCGGCAAAGCCCGAGTAGATGTTCCGGCGATCCACTTCGGCGAAATTCTCCGCCTGTCGAACCGATTTCAGGCCCGGCCGCGCCGCGTGCGGGCCATCGACGTGGCACGCATGCACCCGCAGCGTGCCGCCCTGATCCGGCAGGCGCTCCGCATCGAACACCCGCAGGCCAACGGAGCGCGATACATGCTCCAGCACGCGCAGCGACAGGTAATTGTAGGCATCGTGGCGAAAGGCATCGAACTGCGTGGTTTGCACCAGCGACAGCAGATGCGGCACCTGCACGCTCAACATACCATGAGGCCGCAGAATGCTGGCGACGCCGGCGGCGAAATCGAACAGGTCCGGCACGAACGGCAGCACGTTATCGACGAACACAAGGTCGGCGCAGCCATGCCGTACCGCGACCTCCATCGCCGTCTCGGTATTGAAGACGGCGATTTCGCTGGGAATGTCGGTCGCCGCATTCGGCACCGGGCCGATGCCCAGGACCGGTATGCCGGCGGCCTGAAACGGATGCAGCAAGGTGCCGTCACTGGCACCGATCTCGATCACCAGCGAATCGGCCCCCAGCCGCAGCCGCTTGCACATGGCCTCGGCATCATGTCTTGCTCGATTGAGATAGACGCTGGAACGTGCGGGCCGGCAGGGCTTCGACATCGCGGCCGCCTCGGGCGGGGCGGCATCCGCGATCTGAACCAGCGTGCAGTCGTCGCACATCCGGACATGCAGCCGATAAGACCGATCGTAGGCGACATTCGCCGCGACGGCGCGGCTTGCCAGCGGAACCTCGCCAAGGTCGACCAGGGTGCGATGAAGCCGAGCCCCGCACAGGCGGCAGGCAGGTTCGGTCGCCGTCGGTATCCGAAGGCGAAGATCTGGAGCCGCGATGTCCATGTTCGGTTACGACGCGGTCGATGGGTGGGTCACGGACAAGCCTTTCCCGCAGACGATTAGCCAGGAAATGGTTCGTTCTGCCCACCGTGCCTGACGCAGCCGCGCTCTTCGCAGCCGGCATCCTAGCGCGAATTGGTAAACGAAAGGTTTCTAACCGGCCGGGAGCCATGGCTGGAAGTCAGCGCTCCAGCCGACCATGATTGCCGGCAAGGCGATCCCGTGATGGGCAAGCGCCGGCGCCAGCAGCGCGTTGGGGTGGACCGATGCCATGGCCAGCGCGGTTGGCGGATCCGCCAGCCCCCAGGCGATCAGGTTACGGACGGCTTGGTCGAGCCTCAAGGCCGACCCGGCCAGAACGGTGGTGCCGGGGACACGAACCGAACCATTCGTCGCATGCTCGATCGTCATGCCGGCAAACCCGTACAGGCCAGGCGGAGCCGCGGCGGCGGCCGTCGCATCGGTCACCAGGACGGAGCGGCTCGGGGTCTTCGCCCTGATCATGACTTTCAGGGCCTCCCGCGGAACATGGATGCCGTCGGCAATGAAGCTGGCTTGCAACCGGTCTTCCGCCAGTTGCGCCATCAGCGGATTCAGGAATTTCGGCTGCGGCTGCGGCAAGGCGTTTCCCAGATGCGTGCTGAGCGTCACGCCCGCATCAGCCGCCGCCGCGACGACGGCGGCATCGGCGGCGGTGTGACCCATGGCGACCACCATGCCATTTTCCCGAGCCCAGGCGATCAGAACGATCGCACCCGCGCGCTCCGGCGCCACGGTCAGCAGCAGAACCGGCCGTCGCAGACCCTTGATCACCCGCCTGAGGACAGCCGGATCAGGCTGGATCATCGCCGCCGGCGGATGGCAGCCGGCATAGCCTGGGGTCGGGTTCAGAAACGGCCCCTCCAGATGAAACCCCGGCACCATGGCCGGACCGAGATGGCTGCCGGCCACGGCTGCATCCAACGCGGCCAGACGCGCCGCAAGCGTATCCTCGTCCGCGGTGATCAGCGTCGGCAGGCATGTCGTGACATTCGCTTTGCGCATGGCCCTCAGCGCATGGTCCATCGCCTCGGCCGTCAGCCCGGCATCGTTGAAGTCGACGCCGGCGTAACCGTTGACCTGGAGATCGGTAAGACCCTGGGTTTGCATCGCATTGCTGTGGGACGGCGGCAAATCGGCTGTCAAGAGCACCGGTCGGTTCCCCCCGAACCTTAGTCAAGTTTACCCCCCATGCCGGCAAGAAAACTGCCGGCGATCCGGGCGGGCAAAAGCAACCTGGGTTCGAAAAGGCGCCTTTGCCGTAAGGTGGAACATACGCGGACGAGCGGCGTCTATGGGAAGGCCTCAGCCCTCCAAAATGGCATGGAGTGCGCCAAGAACACGTCGATGCGAGTCCATATCCAACCCATCGATCGTCGCCGACCGCGCTAAAAGGACCCCATCCACGGCCGGGCCGTCACGCGTCATCGTCTCGACCACCGTCCGATCCAGCACAGGGTCCAATCCGGACCGCATCGCCGCCGACCAGTCCGGCCGCAGCGTCGCCAAGGCCGCCAGCATCGCATAGGCGCCCCAGTGGGAGACGCCGGCGGCAATCAGAAAATCCGCCGGCACCACACAGCCGATCGTATCTCCCAACGGCACGTACTGGCCGATCGGCAGGCTGCCCATGCCGATCTCATTGCCGCCGTCTCCGATCGCGATCGTCCGCCACGGCCCGGCGCCGAACAGCCGGTCCAGTGGCGCGGCAAAAGCCGAGATGTCGGCACCGCGCATATTCCGCATGCGGCCGTCGGCGGCGGGACCACAACGTTCGATCGCGATCACCCAATCGATCCCCTCACGGCGCCAGAAATCGATCAGCGAATCCACACTGCCACCCGGAGCAACGACGTCAACCGGAACCGCACCGGCACCGGCGGCATCCAGCGCCACGCGGCAGGCGGATCGGCAGATCGTATCCGTCGCCAGGCGGCAGGACAGCCCGGCCCGGGCAAACGCGAGCGCCATCAGCGCCGCCCCCGCCGGCCCATCGGTCTCGGCGGCCGGCGGATCACCGGCCGGGACAAAGAAGCCGGTGATCAGGCCAATCCTCGGATCAGCCGAAGCCGCCAGGGCGGAGGTCGCGCCCCACAAACCCCCGCGGGCCGCCTGGAAAACCGCATCCATGCCGCGCCCGACATCGCGATGGATCAGCTGCTCGATCTGGTCGATCAGGGCCTGCATGCCGGTCTACCCATCATGCCGCGGGCCGGTGCCGCCACGGCCGGGCGGAATCGCCGGCATCGCGACGATAACCCGTGCGCCGCGCTACAACGCGGCCAGCGAGGTATTCCGCAGATCGGTGATCAGCATGCTGCCCGGCGCATGGGTGATGCAGAATTCCGGCTTCACCTGGGCAATCACCGCCTGCGGCGTCACACCGCAGGCCCAGAATACCGGCATCTCATCCGCCGCGATCGGCACCGCATCGCCGTAGTCAGGCTTGCCGATGTCGGCGATCCCGATCGAGCCAGGGAACCCCAGATGCACCGGCGCCCCATGCACCGACGGAAACCGCGTCGTGATCTGCACCGCCCGTATCGCGTCCGCCGGCTTCAGCGGCCGCATCGACACCACCAGCGGCCCACCGAACACACCCGCCGGCACGCACGGAATGTTCGTCCGGTACATCGGCACATTCGATCCGCAGGCGATGTGGCGCACCTCGATCCCGTCCTCGACCAGCGCTTCCTCAAACGAAAACGAGCAGCCGATGGCGAAGCTGACCAGATCATCCCGCCAGACGTCGCGGACGTCGGTCGGCTCCGAGATCAGCTCGCCATGCCGCCACACTCGATACAGCGGCAGGTCGGTGCGGATATCCAGATCAGCCCCTAAGGTCGGAAACCGCGGATCGCCGGCTTCGGACACCGCCAGCACCGGGCACGGCTTCGGATTGGCCTGAGCGAACCGCAGGAAGTCGTGCGCCAGCGCTTTCGGCAGGATCACCAGGTTCGCCTGCACATTGCCGGGCGCCAACCCCGACGTGGGGCCGGTGAACGCACCCGTCCGGATGCGCAACCTCTCCCGCTCTCCCGCGTTGCCGCGCACATCGGTGATCGCGTTCATCATCCTGCTCCATCACAAGCTCGCAGCACGCTAGGGCGCGTGCTATATTGGCGCAACAGGAGGAACTTCACCCATGAGCACGCCCTTCAAACTCGGCAAGATCGGCCACGTCGCCCTGTATGTCGCCGATGTCAAACGCTCCACCGAATTCTACCGCGACGTCCTGGGCTTCCAGGTGTCCGACACCTATGAGGACGACATGATGCCCGGCGGCGCGGTCTTCCTGCGCTGCAATCCCGACCACCACGGGGTTGCCCTGTTCAAGGCGACCGACAAGAACCCCGCCGGCGCCGGCCTGCACCATCTGGCGTTCGAGGTCCCCGCCCTGGACGATGTCGTGCGTGCCCGGGCGCATCTGCGCGCGCACAACGTGCCGGTCGACTTCGACGGCCGCCGCCGCGCCGGCGTGCAGATCGCCGTGGAGTTCCGCGACCCCGACAACCACCGGCTGGAGATCTATTGGGGTATCGACCAGATCGCCCAGGGCGAACAGGCCCGCCCGGCGAATGAGTGGAAAGGCGCGCTGAGCCTGGAAACCGCCATTGCCGATCCGGTGAAGGGGCAGGACACCAGCCTGAAGGACCCCAGCCTGCTGACCGCCTGAACTCCCGCGTTCATGCTTTGCCGCTGACGGGTCCGGCGTGATATCGTACTGGCATGGGATACTGGGGTAAGATCATCGGTGGCACGGCCGGCTTCTTTGTCGGCGGCCCGTACGGCGCGGTCGTCGGCGCGGCGCTGGGCCATGCCGCTGATTCGGGTTCGGTCGACGCCATCCGGCGTCCGTTTCTGCAAGGAACGCCGTTCAACCCGGCACGCGTCGCCGGCATGCTGGGCCGGCGGGAAGAAGTCTTCGCCATCACCGTCACCGTCCTGGCGGCCAAGCTGTGCAAATGCGACGGGCCGGTCCAGCGCGCCGAGATCGACGCGTTCAAGCGAAATTTCCGCATCCCCCCGGAATCCGCCCGCAACATCGGCCGGCTGTTCGACCAGGCGCGCGATAGCAACGATTCGTTCGAACCCTACGCGGCACAGCTGGCCGAGGCATTCGACGACAATCGCGGCATGCTGGAGCAGGTGCTGACCTCCCTGTTCAAGATCGCCCGTGCGGATGGCCCGCTGAACGCCCGCGAGCAGGAATTCCTGCGCCGCGTCTTCCGTCGGTTCGCGCTCGACCAGATTTCCTGGGATCGCGCCTTCGGCGAAACGCCGCGTTCGGCGATGCCTGTGGACGACGACGATCCGTATCTGGAACTCGGCGTCACGCGATCGACCAGCGGCGAGGAACTGCGCGCGACGTGGAAGCGGCTGATGCGGGAAAATCATCCCGACACCCTGGCCGCCCGCGGCGTGCCGGCCGACTTCGTGGCTCGGGCAAGCCAGAAAGTCGCACGCATCAACGCCGCCTGGGACCGCATCAAGCGGGAACGAGGCCTGTGAGGCACCGGCAAATCCCGTCATGGCTGCGGGAGGTCCCGCCCCCGACATCCAGCCGCGCTGCTCTGCCGATCATCGATTTGCCCAGCCCCAATCACGATGAACGCGGCTGCAAGGTGGATATGCTGATCCTGCATTACACCGGCATGCAGACCGGCCAGGCGGCGCTGGACCGGCTGCGCGACCCGGTGGCGGCAGTGTCCGCGCATTACGTGGTGGAGGAAGACGGAACGGTATTCCGCCTGGTCCCGGAGAATCGCCGGGCCTGGCATGCCGGGTTATCCCACTGGCGCGGACACTCGGCGCTGAACGCACGCTCGATCGGCATCGAGATCGTCAACCCGGGACACGAATGGGGCTACCGGGATTTTCCGGTCCTGCAACTCGCCGCCGTCTGCGACCTCTGCCTGCTGATCCTCGCCCGGCACGCCATCCCGGCACGGAATGTGGTCGCCCACAGCGACGTCGCGCCGGACCGGAAGGAAGACCCCGGCGAACGCTTCGACTGGCGCGCACTGGCGGAAAACGGCGTCGGCCTGTGGCCCGAGGACTCGCCGGATATCGGCATCACCGGTGCGATCCGCGACACCGCCACGCTGCGGCCGGTGCGGGCTGCTTTAGCTGAGATCGGCTATCACGTGGCGCCGGAAGGCGGCCTCGATCCGGCGCTGTCCACCGTGCTGCGGGCGTTCCAGCGCCACTGGCGACCGGAGGCAATCACCGGCCAGGCCGATGACGGAACCCTGGTGCGTCTGCTGGGCGTGCAACGTGCCGTGCGAGGTGGTTGACGCGCGATCGGTGGGAGGGTATTCCGCCGCCTCTCGTTGGATGGCGGCGTAGCTCAGCGGTAGAGCAGGGGAATCATAATCCCTTGGTCGGTGGTTCAAATCCGCCCGCCGCTACCATCGAAAATATCATTAGATCAATTATTTAGATCACTTCCGCCGCCTTGGTTACCCTGGTGAGCATGACCACCGCAATCGCTCTCAGAGATGAAGTGGGCAAACCCGAGACGCTCAACCAGCGCGATAAGGCGCTGATCGTGGCAAACCTGAACGGCTTTATTTCCAGATAGGGTCGATCGCGACCAACAAGTAGAACGGGGGCCAATACCCGTAACCGTTGTCCTAACTTTTTGCCTGGCGGTGGGTCCGTCCGAGGCGCGAAGTCCTAATAATTGACCGCCCCCTGCGCAATCTTGCGCATCCCCAGGCGTCACCATTTCGTGCCGTTCAAAATCAACGGGATGCGCGGCACCGTGCCCACTCGTAACGATCCAACACGACCCGTCCAGGCGCCTTGGTCTGCCAGGGATTGACCCGCTGCCGCGCACGACCCCGATGGATACAATAATGGAAACGTCGGGGGGATTCGGGAATGGATACGGAATGGGCCGCCCCGATGGACAGCCCCGAGTTTGCAGCGAGGATGACGAAAACCCGCCCCGCCGACGATACGCAGTCCGATTGGATATCCCCTCGTCGCGGCCCCATGTACTCCTCACCACCAACAGGAGGATACAATGGACCCGGACAACAAAAAGACTGCGATGAGCCTGATTTCGGTTCATGGCGCCCGCGCACAGGCCGTGGTCGGCGAGCGCCTGGCAGAAGCACGCCTACAGGGAGACGCATCTGGCGTGGCCCGCTGGCAAAGTGTTGAAACCGCTGTCAACGAGCTGCGTCGAACCAGTCCGGCTCACGCCTGACTACGAGGCGGGACCGCGACCTCATTTTTTGCCGCGGTTGGAATAACCCGCTGCGGGGCCGTCGTAGAATCTCCTCGCCAGCCGCCGCGCATCCTGTCCCGCCAACCGCCGCCGCTTACCCGGATGCGCCCGAACTCCGCTTCGCGCTGATCACGCTGCACCCGGCCGGTCGTCAGGCCAGTATGCCACGGCTTGCAAATCAGTCAGGTGTGTTCCGGAACGAGATGGCTGGCGGCGAAGAACGGATCGTATTCCGCGAACTGTAAGCGGTGGTCGGCGGCGGCCAGCGGCGCCGCGATCTCGCACCGCCGCCAGGAACCGTTGGTCCGCGCCATGCAGCAGATCAAGGCCACTCTGCGCGGTGGGCGATTAGGGTGTGTCATACCAATCGCCCTTGATGTTGACCCATCGGCACCGCCGTGCAACCCACATGGCGAGCGCAGGCATCCATGCCTTTGTTTCCGCTTGTAAAAGGCATGGATGCCGACCTGCTTCGGCATGACAGACGGGGTCGATCGAAGAGTCTGCATCAACGTCGGTGGCTCCTATAGCCTTGTCTGTTGCATCCCGTTGTTTCGCCCGCGCGGGCCATGCACCATCCGTGAATGCCGTCGGCAAGAAAGCAATCAAGAACGACGCGGAGTTTCGCTGAGTTCGCGCGGAGGCTCGCGGAGAGGAAATTCAGCCGCAGCATCCAG
>DATAZJ010000228.1:0-2689 GCA_036272115.1 Rhodopila sp.
CGGACAATCCCGCGCCGCGAGGTCGTGATCGGCCTCTTCTACGCGACCGCCCGGGAAGACCAGGGCGCCGGCAGCAAAAGCGATGGCATGGTGCCGGACAACCATGAAGACCTCGATCCCTTCCGGCCCGTCGCGCAGCAACATGATGGTGGCGGCGGGTCTGGCGGTCGCTTCCATGGTCTTTTCCTACTCAGGCATGATCGCGGGGGACAGAGTGCCTGAACACCGCCGAATCAGTCCGGACAGTGTACCCGAGGTCCGCCCATCGGTCACGACCTCGCCCGACGATTATCTCGTCGGCAGACGCATGACGTGGCAGCGCTGGTTTCGCGGTGACCGGCTGGCTGATATCGCAGTCATTTCGCGCCCGCGCCGGGGGCGCGATGACGGAACGCCAGTGCCTCGGCGATATGGATGCGCTCGACCGTAGGCATGCCGGCGAGGTCGGCGATGGTGCGGCCCACACGCATGGTGCGGGTGTAGCCTCGGGGCGACAGGCGCAGGCGTTCCATTGCCTGTTCCAGCAGTTTTTGCGCATCAGGCTGCAGGCGGATCGTCTTGCCGTCGGCCTCGGCGTTGCATAGCGGGCCGTCGGCACCGTAACGGTCGGCCTGGATCCGGCGAGCGCGGGCGACGCGGTGGGCGATGACGGCGGTGGACTCGCCCGACGGTGCATGGGCGAGTTCAGCGGCGGTGGCAGGCTGGATGTCCACCGCCAGGTCGATGCGGTCCAGCACCGGGCCGCTCACCCGGTTTTGGTAATCCTCGCCACAACGCGGCGCACGGCCACATTCCTGACCGCCCTGCCCCAGGTAGCCGCAACGGCAGGGATTCATCGCGGCGACAAGCTGGAAGCGCGCCGGATAGGTGATGTGGGCCGCCGCTCGGGAGACGGTGGTGCGGCCGGATTCCATCGGCTGGCGCAGGGATTCCAGGGCCTGGCGGGGGAACTCCGGAAGTTCGTCCAGGAACAGCACGCCTCGGTGGGCGAGACTGACCTCGCCGGGGCGGGCGCGGTGGCCACCGCCGGTAAGGGCGGCCTGGGACGCGGAATGATGCGGCTCGCGGAACGGCGGTCGCATGACCAGGCGACCGCCGTCCAGCAGGCCGGCGATGCTGTGGATCATGCTGACCTCCAGCGCCGATGCGGGGTCGAGATCGGGCAGCAATCCCGGCAGGCGAGCGGCGAGCATGGATTTTCCAGCACCCGGCGGGCCGATCAGGAGCAGGTTGTGGCCGCCGCCGGCGGCGATTTCCAACGCCCGCTTGGCAGTTTCCATCCCCTTGACGTCGCTGAGGTCGGGATGGGACGCGGCGTTAGCGACACCGGCCGTATCGGGAGGGGTCAGCACTTGGGTGCCGCGGAAATGGTTGATCAGGCTGAGCAGGTCGGGCGGCGCCAGGACCTCGATGCGACCGGCCCAGGCGGCCTCCCCGCCCTGGCTGGCAGGACAGATCAGGCCCAGGTCGCGGGCAGAGGCACCGATCGCGGCCGGCAGAATACCGGCGACGGGATTCAGTGAGCCGTCGAGCGACAATTCGCCCAAAGCCGCGTAGCCGGCGATTTCATCGCGCGGCAGAACGTCCATCGCGGCGAGCAGGCCCAGGGCGAGGGGCAGGTCGAAGTGGCTCCCTTCCTTTACCAGGTCGGCGGGTTTCAGATTGATCAGCACGCGTTTCAGCGGCAACGAAAGGCCCATGGCGGCGAACGCGGCTCGAACCCGTTCCCGGGCCTCGCCCACCGCCTTGTCGGGCAGTCCGACCAGAACCAGGCCTGGGGTGCCGGGTGCGATCTGCACCTGGACCTCCACCGCCACCGCCTCGATACCGCTGAAGGCGAAGGTGTTGGCGATCGCCATGGTGGAGGATTGAATGCGCTTGTTCATGGCGGCATTGTCGCAGCCAATGGTAAACAAAGTCGTAAGCCGCGAGGGATTTGCATGCCATTCGATGAAACCGGGCGCCGGCCAGGCCGGAGACCGTCTCGCAACGTGCTGGGCGGGCCGATCGGGGTCTGCTCCAACGCACCGATGACCGGGTTTTTCCGGAATGGCTGCTGCGAAACCAGCCCGGAGGACGTCGGCAGCCACACCGTCTGTGCGGTGATGACGGAGGCGTTCCTGGCGTTCAGCAAGGCGCAGGGCAACGATTTATCCACGCCGCGCCCGGAATTTGGCTTCGCCGGGCTGAAGCCGGGTGATCGCTGGTGCCTGTGCGCGCCGCGTTGGCAGGAAGCATTCGAGGCCGGTGCGGCACCCCAGGTGGTAATGCACTCGACCGAGGAAGGGGCCCTGCGGCATTGCCGGCTGGCCGACCTGACCCGGTTCGCCGTCGATCTGGGGTAACGGGCGGCGCCTACTCCCCCTTGCGCAGGCCCAGCGTGTTGCCGATGACGCCGATCAGGTGGCTCAGGACATCATGCACCAGTTCGGCGGAGAAGCCGCCGAGGATCGCCAGGATCGGCTGCCCGAAACCCGCCAGCGCGCTGCCGCCGGCGGTGGCGACCGCGGTCGGGTCGCTGCCGATCACGGAGCCGAACACCACCTGGGAAAGAATGACCCCCGAAATCATGCCCATGACCAGGCGGGACCAATAGCTGCTGTCGTAGCGCGGGTCATAATTGCAGTCGGAGATATAGCGGTTCAGTTGCTTGAGGTTGGCCAGCGTGGCGCCGACGGCGGAGGCGGAG
>DATAZJ010000229.1:0-2117 GCA_036272115.1 Rhodopila sp.
GCACGCTGATGGGCGATCCCGATCTGATCATGGTCGATGAGCCGACGGAGGGTCTGGCGCCGATGATCGTTTCGCTGCTCGGCGACATGCTGGCCGATGTCGCGGCGCGCGGCGTGGCGATCCTGCTGGTCGAGCAGAAGCTGACCATCGCCCTGAAGATTTCCCAGCGCCTCTACGTGATGGGCCACGGCCGCATCGTCTTCGAGGGCACCCCCGCCGCGCTGGGCGCCGACGCATCGATCCGCCGGGAATGGCTGGAGGTTTAGCCGTTCGGCACGCTTCACCCGAACCCACCGCTTCACCCTGTTGCCCTGGCCGCCCCGCACTTGCCCGTTGCATTCCCACCCCATCCGTGCTTCAAGCCCCGCCTTCCCTGCCGGGGGCGACGGCATCGCACCCGGCTATGCCTGCATGTCCATCGTGGACATGAGACCATTTCCGGTCGGGGGCAGAGACAAGCCATAGGGGGTTCATCCATGCCGCTATACGAAACCGTGCTGATCGCACGGAACGACGTCACGCAGCAGCAGGTCGAGACCATCGCCGACGAAATCGGCACCGAACTCGAAACCGACGGCGGCGCGGTCAAGAAGCGCGAATACTGGGGCCTCCGCGGCCTGGCCTACCGGATCAAGAAGAACCGCAAGGGGCACTACATGCTCCTCGGCCTTGACGCCAAGCCGGCCTTCGTCAAGGAAATGGAGCGTAAGCTGGGCCTGAACGAAGACGTTCTGCGCTTCATGACGGTGCGCATCGAGGAAATCGACGAAGCCCCGTCCGCCATCCTGTCCCGCAAGTCCGACGATCGCGAACGCGGCTTCCGCGGACCCAAGCCCGCCGGCCGGTTCGAAAGCGGCCGCCGCCGCGGCTTCGACGATCGTGAGGAATTCCGTGCCCGCGACGGCGGCTTCGGCGGCGGCGACGAATTCCGCCCTGGCCTGCTGGAGGAGTAGACCCCAATGTCCGATACCGAAGTCAATCCAGCCGCCCGCCGCGCCGCCGTCGGCGCCCGCCGGCCGTTCTATCGCCGCCGCAAGTCCTGCCCGTTCTCCGGCCCCAACGCGCCGAAGATCGACTACAAGGACGTGCGTCTGCTGTCCCGCTTCCTGTCGGAGCGCGGCAAGATCGTCCCCAGCCGTATCACCGCCGTGTCCGCGAAGAAGCAGCGCGAACTCGCGGTGGCCATCAAGCGCGCCCGTTTCCTGGCGCTGCTGCCCTACATCGTCGCGTAAGGAGCGGATTTCATGGCCGCCGTAGAACTGATCCTGCTCCAGCGGGTCGAAAAGCTGGGACAGATGGGCGATGTGGTGAAGGTGAAGCCGGGTTATGCCCGCAACTTCCTCCTGCCACAGAAGAAGGCGCTGCGCGCCAGCAAGGACAACCGAGCGAAGTTCGAGCAGCAGCGTGTGCAGCTTGAAGCGCTGAACATCAAGCGCCGCGAGGAAGCCGAACGCGTCGCCGAACGGGTGGGCGGGCTGTCCGTCATCATCATCCGCCAGGCCGGCGAGTCCGGCAGCCTGTATGGCTCCGTCTCGGCGCGCGACATCGCCGAGGGCGCCACCGCCGGCGGTCTGACGATCAACCGTTCCCAGGTCGTCCTGGAGCATCCGATCAAGACGCTCGGCCTGTCGCACGTCCGCGTGTCGTTGCATCCGGAAGTGTCGATCCCGGTCACCGTCAACGTCGCCCGCAGCCCGGAAGAAGCCGAACGCCAGGCCCGCGGCGAACGCGCGAGCGGCCCAGCCGACGAAGACGAACAGCTTCCCACAGCCGAAAACATCTTCGCAGGCGACACGCCGCAACCCGAGTAACGCCGGTTCCACCGTACGATCGCCGGGGCCGAAAGACCGGCGCGCCGGCCTCTCACCGCCATCCATGCCTTTAACCCGAAGGCATGGATGGCGGTGGACAGCCGGCCTTCCACGTTCTGTTGAACATCGCCTGCCCGTGAAAATTTGACGTTTTGCGCTTATCTGATCCATGCTTTGGCCGTTTCTCGGTCAGGACATGGGATTGGAGAACGATGCGCGCTGTCCTCGATGGCATTCTCCGGCGACTGATTGCGGTCGGACAACTGAAAGTTGTGTGGCCGGACGGCGCATCCACCACCTACTCCG
>DATAZJ010000230.1:0-8887 GCA_036272115.1 Rhodopila sp.
CGGCCGTGCCGTGGCGCTCGTTCCGTTCCGAAACGGCCGCCGATCCACATTCAACGTATTACATCTCTTCCGCCTCCCTCGCCGCGGCCCTTTACCCATAGGAGGCGCAATCGAACAGGGACCGTGGCGCGAATGCTGAAGGAACCCGCCACGCTGCGAAAAGCTGCTACAGCACCACTGGCGATCGCGCCGGCGCGGGTCACATTGTAAAGGCCACGCAGATCTACGGCCTGCCCGCATAGTTCATGCAGGCAATCATTGTGAAATCCGACCGGTCATTGGTGAAGATCGAGTGCCACCGATGGACTTGACAGTGTCGTTACGATTAACCATCATGTCGTAAGTATACCAGCAGGGCTCGCCGCCCTGGCACTGGAGGCCGATGCCCGACCGTGATGAGGATAGACGGCGTGAAAGCCGACGCATCGGCGCTGCAGTTCCAGACGGCGCACGCCCATGGCCCACGCCTCTGCTGAGAAAGCCATAATCCCAAAGTATTAATTCGTCCATTTCTAGATCAATTGTGTTATATTATCAATTCACCGTGGACGCCTGTCTAAAGGGCATGGAAGGTCGCGCTCTTGCTGTATGCTGCCGGGACAATATCGGAAGGGACGCAAACGTTGAATCCGGCTTGCGATTTTGAAACAAGAATTGGCTCTCTATCTGAGCCTGGGTCGCTACGCCACACGTATTTCAGCCAGACCTGGATCCGGACAAGCACCGGTTCCAGCGGACCAGCCCTGTGACAATAAACGCGCTCATCCCCGTGGTGGGGAATTGGGTCGCCCCCAAGCAGATGCGTCACATCGCGCCGAGTGACCAAGCGCACGCAGCCGCGACAAGCGCGCTGCGTGCGGGTCAGCAAGTTGTTGCCCTGATCGGTCCGGCCAGTCAACGTCGCCTGACGCTGATTGACGCGATCGCTGACGCCGTCTCCGGTTCTGGTGAGACGCTGTATATCCGTCAGCCATTTCCAGATCCGATCGAGTTGCACGAATGCATCCGTGGCGCCGCCAGCCTGCCGTTCAATATCCCGCTGGAACCAAAAGCAATGGCACGCGCGATCGGGGTCACGACGGGTCCGCCCCTCCTGGTCGTGATCGAGGAGGCGGACGCGATCCCTTTCGAATCCTGGCGGTATCTACATTTGCTTTGTGACTCGCTCGCCGGCGGCCCACCGCAGCTGCAAATTCTGCTCGGTGCAACTTTCGGCTTTGTTCCTACCTTGCAACAGGTGGAATTGGCCACCCTGAAGGTGATAACGATTGTAGAGAGACATAATATTTCTGAGCGACGACGGCCTCGGCTGGACAGGCTCAAACCATTATCGCAGTGGTCTGGTATTATCGCGTCCTTGGCAGCGGCAATTTGCGTGGCGCTGTTCGCGCTGCATTGGATCATGGCCCCGGCCGATAGGCCAAAAGAACTGGCCGCGACAGCAGGACGGCCCGCGCTCCTGGAACCGGCCACTTCGTCCCCGTCCACGGCACTGGTGCCGCCAATACCCGCCATCCCATCGGCCGGCCCCCGTGCGACAGCCGAAGTTGACGCCCAGATCCACACGCTTGTCGAGGAAGTCGAGCAGCATGTCGAACGTGGCGACGACTACGGAGGCCTTGGCACGGCGAACCTGTTCAAGCAGATCGTTGGCTTATTGGGTGAAGCGTCGCCGGAAGGACGGCGGCTCGTGCAGAACCTGCCGACCGAACTGACCGACAGGGCGCGCCGGCTGCAAGCCTATGCGGACGTCCTGTCGGCGGCGGCGGGCGGAAAACCCGCGAAGTCACAACCGGAACGCGTCGCCGCACCCGCGGCGGTACCCGGTCCGGTCGGCAGCCGTACCGCATGGAAGACATTGCCCGCCAATGCGCCACCGCGGGTCATCATCACCTATTCCGGACAAGATCCATCCACGCAAGCGCGTATCGCGGATCTCGCCGTGGCCATGCGTCGTCAGGGCCTCAGCGTCGATGATCCAATCGTCAGCAACGTACAGATCCTTGGTCCGAGTATTGGGTATTTTTTTGCAACCGACCGCGCCGCGGCGGGGATCGTCGGCGACCGCTTCGGCAGCATGATTGGCACCGCCCAACTCGACCAGTTGCCGAAACCAGCCGAACTCCCCGTACCCGGAACCATCCAGGTGTCCATCCCGTGAGTCGTTCAATCAACCAGCAAGGAGCTTAGTCATGGTCCGATCCACCCTGTTCGTCCTGGCCGGTCTCGCTCTGGCAAACACTGCCCACGGGCAGACGCCAGCCGCTTCAAAACCGCCGGGGCCCGCCGCGCCATCGAGCCTTTCGGTGTATTTCGCCTTGGGCAGCACGACAGTCCGGCCGCAAGACATCGCAGTGCTCGATCACGCCTCGCGTCTCTATCGCGATGGCCATCCGATCGTCATGATCGTCAGCGGCAGCTCTGACTCAACCGGCGACGCGTCCGCCAATCTCCGCCTCTCGCAGGAGCGGGCTGATGCCGTGGTGCGCGATCTGGTGGCGCGCGGCATCCCGGTCGATCGCTTCCAGGTCCTCGCCAAGGGTGAAACGGACCTCGCCGTCCCGACGCCGCCGAGGACCCCCGAACCGCGCAACCGGAATGTGCAGATCACGTGGCGCTAGCGTTGGGATGATCCGCTACGCTTTGCTGGCTGTGGCCGTTTTTCTTGCACAGCCAGTGTCAGCGGCACCCCAACCCCTGTCAGACGCCGATACAGCCTATGAGGCCGGACATTTCGAAGATGCCCGGCGCCTCTGGCAGGTCCGTGCCGATGCCGGGGATCCTCGGGCCGCCTTCAAGCTGGGCTTGCTCTACGACCTTGGCCAGGGTGTGTCGCGCGATCCGGACAAAGCCTATCACTGGTATCTTCAGGCAGCCGAAGCCGACGACCCGGCCGCCGAATTCAACGTCGGTGTCATGAACGACAGCGGCATCGGCGTACCGCACCACCCGGCTGCTGCGGCGCGCTGGTATGCCCGATCTGCAGCACACGGCAACATGCGCGCCGCTTACAATCTCGGCCAGTTGTATGCGACGGGCGAAGGCGTGCCGCGCAACCCGACAGCGGCGATGAGCTGGTTCGAAGCCGCCACGCGGGGCGGAATCCAGGCGGCCGCCCAGCAAATGGCGGAATTGGCCCACGCCGCCTCGAAACGGCATCCGGACCCCGACGAACCGTTCAGCGCACCCTTGCCCGTGTTGCCGCCCGACAATGCCACCGTCGGCGGCGGCAAGAGCCAATCCCTGGCGCTGGCGTGGAACGCGCCCCCAGAACCCATGCCGGTACGCTATTTCGTCCAGGTGTTGGACCTGGACGACAACAGTCCCCCCACCACGGTCGGCGTCTATGTCGACCAGACCGCCACCTCCATCGTACTTCCTAGTGCGGTCGGACATTTTGCATGGCGGGTGTACGCGGTTAGCCGCGCCGGCGGCGACTACGCCGCCAGCGTCTGGAGCCACTTTACGTTGCAATGATCCTGTTCCGATTGAGTGCACCGACGACGTTGGTGCCCCAAGTGGCCGGGTGACAGATTGGGCGACATCCATGTTCAACAGCGCCTCCACCATGCGTTTCGGGCGGTTCGGATCGTTGATCAACGCGATGACGACGGCGGTGCCGAAGCTGGTGGCGGGGTTGACGGGCGGGCTGTTCAAGGCTGACGTGGCGCGGCATTGGTGATCGTTTCAGGTGTACGATGCGCCGCAGGCGGTGTTGAAACCGGGGAGGCTGTCATGAAGTCGTTGGATCAGGGGTTGGTCCGCCGGTATCACGACGAGGGCTTTTTGTTTCCATTCAGAGGGCTTTCGACGGAGGCGGCCGCTTGGTATCGCGCCGAGGTGGAGCGGACATGCGCCGCCACGCCGGGGCCGAAGGTGGCCTTAACCGGGACGGTATCGTATCGGGTGAAACCCTATCTGCTGTTCACCTGGGCTGCCGCGATGGTGCGCGAGCCGGCTATTTTGGATGCCGTGGAGGATTTGATCGGACCGGATATCATGGTGTTCCACACCACGATGTGGTGGAAGACCAAAGGATCCCCCAACCGCGTGCCGTGGCATCAGGACGGGACCTACTTTGGCCTGGCACCGTTTGAACATGTCACCGCCTGGGTGGCACTAAGCCCGAGCAATCTGGGGACAGGGTGCGTGCGGGTGGTTCCCGGTTCGCATCGGTCGGGCCAGATGCCGCATGCGGATCATCGCGATCCTACGTTGATGTTATCGCGCGGGCAGACGGTGGTCACCGATATCGATGGCTCGCTGGCAATACCGATTGTGCTGTCACCGGGGGAATTTTCGTTGCATCACACGTTGGCGGTACATGCATCCGATCCGAATACCGGGGATGACGACCGGATCGGGATCGGTATCAGCTATATTCCCACCCGGGTGCGGCATGTTGGGCCGACGCGGCTGTCGGCGACGCTGGTGCGCGGGCATGATGCCTATGGTCACTTCGACCTGGAGCCTCGGCCGGTGGCGGATCTTGATCCCGCCGCCGTCGCCGCGCATCGGGAGAGCGATACCCGGTTCTGGGAGGCGAGCAAGTCGATCCCCGAGATGGCCGGGATCCACTGATTTCGATGCCAATTCGCCTCCGGCTGGAAGCGCACACCGCAGGCGGACGAGGCCGCCGCCCGCGATAGGGGTACCGTTGGCGCTCGATCGTGGCTGTTGGATGGCGCAAACCGCACATCCATGCCGGCGCTGTCGGTCGCCTGACACATCGCGGGTGCGATCCGACTACCCTGGCGCAATCCGGCGATAAGAGCGGTGCGGGCTGGTAAATACAGTTCTGATGCGAGACACTGTCGAACTGATTCGATACGAATTGATCCGAACCTGGTCGTCGCGCTAACGCCGCTCCCGAGATCCGCGACGTACAGGACCAAGTGGCTGGGCTACATCATGTTGAGGGACGTCAGCAAGCGATGCAAGGCGATCATCGATTCCGGCCCCTTGGCCAATGCCGGAAAGGCATCATGAATGCATGTCTTGCCGGCGGTTCTAGGCGTCGCTTTGCGACAGCGGTTGTTGCCCTCGCGCTGCTTGGCGGTGGCCTGACCACCCAGGCCGCCGAACCCACGCCGGATGTTCCCGTGCTGGTGCCGATCACCGGGTTCCTCGCCGCCGAAGGCAGCAGCCAGCGGAACGGCGCCCTGCTGGCTTTGCAGAATCCGCCGCCGGGGGTGCGGCCGCGGTTTGCCGTGACCGACACCGGCACGTCGCCCGAAGGTGCTGTCAACGCGCTGGAACGCGCGCTGTCGGACGGCAACGTGACGGTTGTCGTCGCCTCCATGCTGGGCACGCAGATGCTGGCGATGCTGCCGATCGCCCTGGCGCAGAAAGTGCCGCTGATCACCATGTCGGGCACCGCCGACATCACACGCAAGGGCAATCCCTACGTCTTCCGGTTCTTCCCCGCCGACAGTGTCGTCAAGGGCACGCAGGTGAAGTACGCGATCGAAGCGCACCACATCCAGAAACCGGCAGTCATTTATCAGACCACCGCATACGGCCAGAGTGGGCACACCGAAATCCTTGCCGCCCTGGCCGCCGCGGGCATCAAGCCGGTGTATGAGGACGCATTGGATGTAGGTGTGAAGGACATGCGGCCGGTGATCGCCAAGGCGGTCGCGGCCGGGGCGGATTCGTTGCTGCTGCAACTGCACGGCGGGCCCACCGCGCTGTTCCTGAAGGCGGTTGCGGCGATGGACGTCCACCTGCCGATCGTTGCCGGGTCGGCGTTGTCGCAGCCGGCGACCGTGGCACTGCTGGAACCGGCGGAGATCAAGGGCGCCTGCGCCGAAACCGGATCGTCGCCGGTCTCGGCCGAAACGCCGGCGATGAAGGACTTCCTGACGCGCTATCGGGCCGCTTTCCACACCGATCCGGACGGCTTCGCGCTGGGTCAGTATGACGCCACGATGATGGCGTTGGAGGCCGTCGCCAAAGGTGCGGCCACGGCGCAGGCGGTCACCAACGCGCTGGCCACCGAAAGCTACAAGGGCGTGGCCATGACCTACAAGTCGGACGGCCACGGCAACATGGCGCATTCGGCGGTCATCGTCTGTTTCGACGGCACATCGCGCGTGCCAGTGGTCGCCAGGCACTACGACTTTCCGACCGCCCCCTGACGCCGCACCGTCCCGATGCCCATCGCGCAGCTACTGGTCGAGGTGCTGGCGCTCGGCGCCGCCTATGCGCTGGTCGCGCTGGGTTTCGTGCTGATCCTGAATGCGACGGGGGCAGTGAATTTCGCCCAAGGCGATCTGGTCATGGCCGGCGGCTTTGGCGCCGTGCTGCTGGCCGACCGGCTGCACGTCCCCGGCTTGCTGCTGTTGCCGGCATTACTGGCCGGCATGGCGCTCCTGGGCGTCATAGTCGCATTCGCCGCCTACATGCCGCTGCGCCGCCGCCCGCCTGAGGCAGTGTTTATCAGCACCATCGCTGTCGGCATCATCTTGCAGAACGTCGCCAACCGGTTGTTCGGCGCGGAACCGGTCGCCACACCGCCATTGCTGGGTGCCGGACGGGTGCGCTTCGCCGGCGTGGATGCCAGCGTGCAGTCGGTCGCCATCATCGGCGTCGCGGCCTTGCTGATCGCGGCGCTCTACACGCTGTTCACCCATACCCAGTTCGGCCGCCGCCTGCGCGCGACCGCACAGGACCGCGACATGGCGATGGCGATCGGCATTCCCGTCGACCGCATGATCGCCGGCACCTTCGCCGTCGCCGCCGCACTCGCCGGCGCGGCGGGGCTGCTTCTGTCGAACACCTTCTTCGTCACGCCCACCTCGGGCGCCGACTACATGATCAAGGCGTACATCGCCGTGGTGATCGGCGGTTGGGGCAGCATTCGCGGGGCAGTCGCCGGCGCGCTGCTGATCGCGTCGTTCGAGGTCCTGTATCCCAGCCTGCCCCTGCTGATCCCGGCCTTGCTCCGGATGCCGTCCTCCGACTCGATTTTCTCGCAGACGACGTCAACGATCGTTCTGGATGTCGCCGTCCTGCTGATCCTGGTCGCTCGGCCACAGGGCCTGTTCGGCGAGGCGGCGCGGCAACGCCCATGAGGCGCTGGCAAACCCGGCTCGCGCATGGCGGCGTCGCGTTGCCTTTGGCAATGGCCGCATGCGCCTATGCCGCGTTCGTCCTGCCGCATGCGTCCGATTATGCGCTGCACGTGCTGACGGTCGCCGGCATCTATGCGTTGCTCGCACTTGGCTATGGCTTCATATTCGGGCAGGCGGGCGCGCTTTCGCTGGCACAAGGCACGTTCATGGGTGTCGGCGCCTATGCCTCCGGGATCCTCGCCGAACGCTACGGTATCGCGTTCGACGCGGCACTGCCGGTCAGCATCGGCCTGCCGGTCCTGCTGGCATGGCTGGTCGCGATTCCTGTGCTGCGCCTGCAGACGCATTATTTTGCGCTGGCGACGCTGTTGATCGGCCAGATCGTCCTACTCGTGGCAACGCAATGGGAGAGTGTGACCGGCGGTGCGAACGGCATTGGCGGCGTGCCGCCACCGTCGCTGTTCGGTCATCCGATTCAAGGCCCATTGCCGCAACTGCTGCTGGTCTGGACATTGGTGGCAGCGGGCGCACTGCTGGCATGGCGGATCGTCAGCGGGCGCCTCGGCGACGCTTTCTCACTCACGCGGCTGCACCCGGTCGCAGCGCGGGCGATCGGCATCGATACCGGATCGCTGCGGCTGGCGGCGTTCCTGCTGAGTGCCGGGTTCGCCGGATTGGCGGGCTCGCTGTATGTCCATGCGATCGGCGTGCTGTCCCCGGACGTGCTGGGTTTTCCGGTCATGATCACCTGCCTGACCATCGCCGTGGTCGGCAGCCGCTTGCGGGTCGCCGGTGCCATCGCGGGGGCGGTGTTGATCATCGAGCTACCGGAATGGGCGCGTTTCCTGCGCGACGACTACCTGCTTGCCTTCGGCTGCATCCTGCTGCTGGTCGTCGTCGCCCTTCCCGGCGGCCTGGTGGAAACCGCCGAACGGCTGCTGGAATATCTGTGGACCCCGCCCCAATCCGTGCCCTCATGGTTCGGCCTGTCCCAGCCACCTGTTCCAGCACGTGCCGCGACAGATGCGGATTCGATGCCGCAGCGGACTGGCCATACTGCCGGCGGCGACGAGGCGCTGTTGGCCCTGACCGGTCTGAGCCGGCGCTTTGGCGGCGTGCTCGCTCTTGACGATGTCGCGCTGGACCTGCGCGTGGGTTCGGTACTGGGTCTGATCGGGCCGAATGGTTCGGGCAAGACCACATTGCTGAATGTCGTCACCGGCATCTATCCGCCCGATGCAGGGCGTGTGCATCTTGGCGGCCGTGACATCTCGCGGCACGCGCCGCACGCCATAGCCCGCCTGGGCGTCGTGCGCACGTTTCAGACCGCCGCACTGGCGCCTGACCTTTCGGCGCTCGACAACGTTGCCGTGGCGCGCGGCGCGGCCCGTCTGGGCCTCGCAAGTGCATTGCGCGCCGACCAGCGCGATCGTGCGACCGCCCGGGCCGAGGCGATGACACTGCTCGATCGCATGGGCGCCGCCCCCTACGCGACGGAGGCCGCCGCCACACTGCCGCCCGGCATCGCCCGCCTGGTGGAGATCGCCCGCGCGCTGGCCACTGAACCGCGTGTGCTGCTGCTGGACGAACCGGCTGCCGGACTGAACGAGACGGAGCAGGCTGACCTTGGGCGCCGACTGCGCGGCATTGCCGACGCCGGCGTCGCGCTGCTGGTGATCGAACACAATATGCCGTTCCTCATGCCGCTGGCCGATCGCATGATCTGCCTCGACCAGGGGCGCGTGATCGCCGCCGGCACGCCCGCCGAGGTGCAATCCAACCCGCGGGTCATCGAGGCCTATCTGGGCACG
>DATAZJ010000231.1:0-2446 GCA_036272115.1 Rhodopila sp.
GAATACCGCAAGGAACTCGCCGAACTGCAGCGCCGCGGCTTCACCCGCGTCAAGGTGGACGGCACGCTCTACGAAATCGCCGACGTCCCCGCCCTGAACCGCAAGATCAAGCACGAGATCGAGGCCGTGGTGGACCGACTGGTTGTCCGCGAAGGCATCGCCTCCCGCCTCGCCGACAGCTTCGAAACCGCCCTCGCCATGTCCGACGGCATCGTCTACGCCGAGAACGCCGACGGCGGCGAACGCACGGTGTTTTCGTCGAAATTCGCCTGCCCGGTCAGCGGCTTCAGCATCGAGGAAATCGAACCGCGGCTGTTCAGCTTCAACTCCCCGCACGGCGCTTGCCCCGTTTGCGACGGCCTGGGCGTGGAAAGCTTTTTCGATCCCGACCTCGTCGTCCCGGACGACCGGGCGGGCTTGGCGGAAGGCGCAATCGTCCCCTGGACCGGCGCCCAATCGCCGTACTACGACCAGACGCTGCAAAGCCTCGCGAAGCACTACAAGCAGACCACCAAAATCCCCTGGCGCGACCTGCCGGAAGACGTGCGGCACGCCATCCTGTTCGGATCGGACGAACCGATCGCGTTCACCTACAAGGACGGCGTGCGCGGCTATACCGTCACAAAACCGTTCGAGGGCGTGCTGAAAAACCTGCAACGCCGCTGGCAGGAAACCGACAGCGTCTGGGTGCGGGAGGAGATGTCGCGTTACCAGGCGGAAAAGCCCTGTGTCGTCTGCAACGGCGCCCGCCTGAAGCCGGAAGCCCTGTCCGTCCGCGTTGCCGGCAAGAACATCGCCGAGGCCTCCGACCTGTCGATCCGCCGCGCCAGCGACTGGTTCGGCACCGTGCTGCCGCAACTGACCCCGCAACGCCAGGAAATCGCCGGCCGCATCCTGCGGGAAATCGTCGATCGCCTGCGCTTCCTGGTCGATGTCGGTCTCGATTACCTGACCCTGGCCCGCGGCTCCGCCACGCTGTCCGGCGGCGAATCCCAGCGCATCCGGTTGGCGAGCCAGATCGGGTCGGGGCTGACCGGTGTGCTGTACGTGCTGGACGAACCGTCCATCGGCCTCCACCAGCGTGACAACGAACGTCTGCTTGGCACCCTTCGCCGCCTGCGCGACCTCGGCAACACGGTGCTGGTCGTCGAACACGACGAAGACGCGATACGAGCGGCCGACCACCTGATCGACATGGGCCCCGCCGCCGGCATCAACGGCGGTCATGTCATCGCCGAGGGCACCCCTCGCGAGGTCGCCGCCAACCCGAAATCCCTGACCGGAGACTACCTGTCCGGTCGCCGCCAGATCCCCGTTCCCGCGATGCGCCGCCCGACGCAGAAGGATCGCGTCCTGAAGGTGATCGGTGCCCGCGGCAACAACCTGAAGAACCTGTCAGCCGGTTTCCCGCTGGGCACCTTCACCTGCGTCACCGGCGTATCCGGCGGGGGCAAGTCCACCCTGGTTGTGGACACGCTGTACAAAGCCGCGGCCCGCCGCCTGATGGGCGCCGGCCTGGTGCCATCCGCGCACGATCGGATCGAGGGCCTGGATCAGCTCGACAAGATCATCGACATCGACCAGTCGCCGATCGGCCGCACCCCGCGATCCAATCCCGCGACCTACACCGATCTGTTCGCCCCGATCCGCGACTGGTTCGCCGAACTGCCCGAAAGCCGAGCGCGCGGGTATAAGCCCGGCCGGTTCAGCTTCAACGTCAAAGGCGGCCGCTGCGAGGCCTGCCAGGGCGATGGCCTGCTGAAGATCGAGATGCACTTCCTGCCCGACGTCTACGTCACCTGCGACACCTGCAAAGGGAAACGCTACAATCGCGAAACGCTCGAAATAAAGTTCCGCGACAAATCCATCGCCGAGGTGCTGGAGATGACGGTCGAGGAAGCCGTCCCCTATTTCAGCGCCCAGATGCGCATTCACGACCGGCTGAAAATCCTCCAGCAGGTCGGCCTGGGCTACATCGCCCTCGGTCAGCAGGCCACCACTCTGTCCGGCGGTGAGGCCCAGCGCATCAAACTGTCCAAGGAACTCGCCCGCCGGGCCACCGGCCGCACGCTGTACATCCTGGACGAACCCACCACCGGCCTGCACTTCGAGGATGTCCGCAAACTGCTGGAAGTCCTCCACACCCTGGTCGATCAAGGCAACACCGTCGTGGTGATCGAGCACAATCTGGAGGTCATCAAGACCGCCGACTGGATTCTCGACCTCGGCCCGGAGGGCGGTGACGGCGGCGGCCGCATCGTCGCCGAAGGCACGCCGGAGGATATCGTCGCCAATCCGGAAAGCTACACCGGCCGCTTCCTGGCCCCCCTGCTGCCGGCGGTGGAAGCACCGAAGACACGGCGAAAAAGAGCCTGATCCGACCCGGCCGATTGCCGAACACCTTCGCGGCCGCGGCGATCGGTTCGCTCAATCACGCCGGTCCGGC
>DATAZJ010000232.1:0-13434 GCA_036272115.1 Rhodopila sp.
CTATAGCGTCCGTTCGAATTCCGCAGGCCAAGGCATCGCCTGGCGCGGTTCGGGAACGAGGAGGGACGACGATGAAGCTGGGTTTCTTCACCATGCCGATCCACCCGCTGGGCAAGGATTGGCGGCAGAGCCTGCGGGAGGATCGCGAGGCCTTCATCCTCGCGGACGAACTGGGCTACGTCGAAGGCCTGTGCGGCGAGCATGTCACGGACCGGGCGGAGAACATTACGTCATGCGCGATGTTCATCGCGACGCTGGCGAGTGCGACGAAGCAGATCCGGCTGGGCACTGGCACGGTCAACATGCCGAACGCGCATCCCGCCGCGGTGGCCGGACAACTCGCGATGCTCGATCATCTGCTGGACGGCCGGTTCATTTTCGGTATCAGCCCGGGCGGGCTGCTGTCCGATGCCGAGGTGTTCGGCAACCTGGGGGCTGACCGAGCGGCGATGTTCCTGGAAGGCATCGAGATGGTGCTGGCGATCTGGGCCGGCGAGGCCCCATACAATCTGGAAGGGAAATACTGGAAGATTTCGACGGAACGCACGCTGATGGCGGAGATTGGCCAGGGCTACATCGCCAGGCCGTTGCAGCGTCCGCACCCGCCCATCGTGGTCACCGCCGTGTCGCCGCATTCCGGCAGCGTGTCGCAGGCCGGTTCGCGCGGATGGGATGTGATCTCGGCCAACTTCTTGCTGCCGCAATGGGTCAAGACGCATTGGCCGAAATACCAGGAAGGCTGCGCCACCATCGGGCGTGTCGCCGATGCTGCCGACTGGCGCGTCGCCAAAAGCCTTTGTGTGGCCGACGATCTGGCTACGGCGCGGCGCTACGCGACCGAACCGGACAGTCCGTACCGGCAATATTACCACTCGCTGTTTACCAAGCTGAAGAAGAACGGCCGGCTGATCCTGTTCAAGACGCATCCGGAGCAGCCGGACGATGAGATCACGCTGGACGTCGTGTGCGAGAAACTGATCATCTGGGGCACGCCGGATAAGGTCGCTGACGATATCCTGGCGTTCCAGGAGCAGGTCGGTGCGTTCGGAACGCTGCTCTATGCGGGCAAGGACTGGGCGGATCCGGCGCTTGGCCGCCGGTCCATGATCCTGATGGCGGAGCAGGTGCTGCCGCGGGTCAACGCCGCGATGGGACGGCGGGCGGCCTGACGCGATCGGATCAGAAAATCCCGGCCGCCATGCCGTTCGCCAGTGCCGCGCCGATGTCCCGGCAGGCTGTCAGGTCCGCCGGACCGATGATTTTCTGGGCCAGGATTGCTTCGGGGGTCTGCGCATGAGTGCATATGATCAGCGGGGCGGTGATGGGGCGCAGACGCCAGCCGGTGGCGATGCGGGCGATTTGCCGAACCGCGTTTTCTCCGTCGCTGCCGGCGCAGATCAGGGTGGCATAGGGCCGGCCGTTAACGCGGTCCAATGCCGGGTAGTAGGTGCGGTCGAAGAAGTCCTTCATGCGGCCTGCCATGGCGGCCAGATTCTCGGGTGAGGCGAAGATGTAGCCGTCGGCGCCGATCACGTCCGCCGGTTCGGTATCGTGGGCTGTTCGCAGGCGCACCGCTACCTCGGGTAGGTCGGATGCTCCGTCGGCTGCCGCTTCGGCCATCTGACGTGTTCCCCCGGTCAGGGAGTGGAACACGATCAGAAGCGTCTTCATCCCGTCAGGCGTAGGCTGGGCGCCGGCGGGTCACGGCGCTGACGACCGCCAGGGCAACCAGGTTGAGCACAAGCGCGACGATGCCGATATTGAGGTCGCGCAGGGTCTCGGGCAGGCTCGGAAAGAGCTGTGCGATGGTGGTATGGGTCAACGACGTTACGGCGACGGTCGCGACTCCGACGCAGATGCCGGCTAGGGCGCCTTCCTTGGTGACCGGGTTGCGCGGCAGCAGGCAGGCGATGAGTGTCGGGAAAAGCTGCGTGACGAAGCTGTAGCCCATCAACAGCAGCGCCACGATGGTGGTGCCGCCGCGCAGGGTGAAGATCACCGCGACCAGTGCGACCACGGGCACCAGCAGCCTGGCCAGCCAGGAGACCGTCGCGTCGGTTGCCTGCGGGTGGAAGGCACGGAAAATATTGTTCGCCAGCAGCGTCGTCGCGGCGATCAGGATCATGGAGCCGGGTACCAGCGCCGTCAGCACGCCCGCCGCGCCGATCACGCCGACGAACCATGGATCGAAGGTCTGGACCGACAGGCGCAGCAGCGACAGGTCGATCTCCGGTCCTTTCAGGCCCGGTACTTTCAGGATTGCCGCGAAGCCGACGAAGAACACGAACAGCAGGATTAGCTGATACACCGGCATCATCATGGCGTTGCGGCGGAAGACCCGTTCATCCTTGGCGGTGAACAGCGAGCCGAACGAATGCGGCCACATGTAGAAGCCGAGTGCGGTGAGCAGGACAGTGGAATCGAACCAGGCGACGCTTTCGCCTTTGGCCGGCAACGCGAGGAAACCGGGTTTGGCCGCGTCGATCGCCGAAAACATCGCGTTGTAGCCGCCGTAGTAATGGATCGGCAGATATATCCCGAGGAACAGCACCACCGTCAGGATCAGCGTGTCCTTCACCACCGCGGTCCAGGCGGATCCGCGGACTCCGGACACCATGACATAGGCGGTGACGACGGCGGCGCCGATCCAGATCGCTACCGTCGGCGAAATCGACCCGTAGGAGGCGGCGCCGACGATGATGCCGAGCCCCTTGAGTTGCAGGACGAGGTAGGGGATGAGGGCGACGATGCCGACCAGCGCTACCAGAACGCCTAGCGCCGGGCTGTCGTATTTATGGGCGAAGAAGTCGGGCTGCGCGATCAGCCGGTGCTGCTTGGCATAGCGCCAGATCGGCGGCAACAGCCAGTAGGAGATCACGTAAGCCAGGCAGCCGTAGGACAGGATATAGAAGACCGGTCCGCCGTGGCCGTAGGCGAAGCCGCTGCCGCCGAGGAAGGTGAAGGTCGTGTAGATCTCGCCAGCCATCAGGACAAAGACGAAGATGGTACCGAAGCCTCGGCCGCCGATGGTCCATTGCTCCAGGTCCATCACCGTGCCGCGCCGGGCGAGCAGCCCGAGGAAAAGCACCCCGATGATGGTGGCCGCGATGATGGCGAGGGCGCTCATACGCGTGGCTCCGCATTGTCGCGGTTGGCGGGATCGAAGCGGTAGACGATCGCCATGATGACTGCGGTCAGGACGACCCAGAGGACGATCCACGCCAGGACGAGGGGCATGCCCATGACGAGGGGCTCGACCCGATTGAGCAGCGGAACCCCTACCAGGATGCCCAGGAAGGGCAGCGCGGCCAAATATTTGACGAGTGACATCGCCTCTCCTGTTCCCCGACGGGCTGTGCGCCCGGTATCGCATGCAACGGCTTATGGTTGTGCGCGGACCATAACGAGGCGTGTGACGTGTGTCACGGCCCGGTTCGGACCTTTCCCGGGGCGTTGCTCTGGGGCATCCTGCGAGTGAACCCCAAAGGAGGACGATCAATGCCACCAATCGTCGCGGTTATCGCCCCGGGTATGATGGGAAGTGCTGTCGCCAAGCGGCTGACGGCCTCGGGCGCGACGGTGCGGACGTCACTGAGCGGGCGTTCCGCCGCCACGATCGCGCGCGCCAAGACGGCCGGGATGACCGACGCGACCGACGCACAACTGGCGGAGGCGGACTTCATTCTATCGATCGTTCCGCCGGGTGAGGCGCTGGCGTTGGCGAAACGTCTGGTGCCGGCGCTGCGTGCCGCCAGGCGGAAGCCGATCTATGTCGACTGCAATGCCGTTAGTCCGCAGACTGTCGCGCTTATCGATGGTGTGGTGCGCGGGGCCGGTGCCAGCTTTGTCGATGGCGGCATTATCGGGCCGCCACCGGAGCTCGATTCCAGCCGGACGCGGATTTATCTGTCGGGTCCGGATGCGGAAAAGGTGACGGCGCTGGGGCGGTTCGGGCTGTCAACACCGATGCAGCCGGGTCCGGTGGGGGCTGCCTCGGCGATGAAGATGTCCTATGCCGGCATCACCAAGGGATTCACGGCGCTGGGCGCCGCCATGATGCTGGCCGCCACGCGGGCGGGCACCGCGGACGCGCTGGTCGCCGAGATGACCGTGAGCCAGCCGGCCCTGCTGAAGTGGCTGACAACGCAGATGCCGAGGATGCACAGCAAGGCCTATCGCTGGGTCGCCGAAATGGAAGAGATCGCCGCGTTCGTCGGCGAGGGCCATCCCGGATCCGGCTTTTACCGGTCGGCCGCTCGGCTGTATGAGGCCATTGCCGCCGACTTCGAAGGGCCCAGGGTCGAGACGGCGGCGCTGGATGCGTTCTGCGAGAAGGCGAAGGCTGGCTAGTGTCCCGAATCTGAAGTCCGCCACAGTGGGCGAACCTCAGATTCAAAACACAAGCTTTTGTTTTCAGTGGCCTGCCGGGCCCAGAAGCCCAAGATGCGACGAACTTCTGGGGCAGGACACCAGCGCTGCTGCTTATCCGTTGACGCTGATGTCCGTCAGCCGGCGGTGTTCGTCCATCGCATAACGGTCCGTCATGCCGGCCACGTAGTCGCCGACGATGGTGGCGGAGCGCTGTACGCCCGCCTCCCCGGCGCGTGCACGCCAGTCGTCCGGCAGAAGGGTGGGGTCGGCGTGGAGCAGGCGATACAGGTCCTCGGTCAAGCGCCTGGCCTTGGCGGACATGCGGTTGACCCGCCAGTGGCGATACATGCGAGCGAACAGGAAGTCCTTGATCGCCTGGTTGGCGTCGGCCATGCGGGCACTGAAGCTGATGACGCGCTGCTTGTGGCGGCGAATGGCGTCGGGGCTGTCCGGATCCAGTTTGGCGAGGCGCTGGCTGGACTCGGTGGTCAGGTC
The DNA here is from genome assembly GCA_036272115.1 of Rhodopila sp. Taxonomy (GTDB): domain Bacteria; phylum Pseudomonadota; class Alphaproteobacteria; order Acetobacterales; family Acetobacteraceae; genus Rhodopila. The sequence goes on from DATAZJ010000232.1 coordinate 4,867, forward strand.
GGTGACCATGGCGTTGATCACCCGGCGCAGCGTTTCGTGGCGCAGGCGGGGGGGCGGAACGTCCAGGCTGGACATACGGGCCGCGGACAGGGACTCGCCGACCACCGGCAGATGTTTCAGATCGTCAACAGTAAACAGGCGCGCGCGCAGACCGTCGTCGAGGTCGTGGGAGTGATAGGCGACGTCGTCGGCGATGGCGGCGACCTGGGCCTCGGCGCTGGGTTGGGTGTGCAGGTCCAACTTGTGGCGGTCGTTGTATTCGACGATGTAGGGGGCGGGATGGCGTAGCGGGCCGTTGTGCTTGACCAGGCCTTCGAGGGTCTCCCAGGTCAGGTTCAGGCCGTCCCAGCCGCCGTAGCGGCTCTCCAGCAAAGTCACCATGCGCAGGCTCTGGGCGTTGTGGTCGAAGCCGCCGAACGGCTTCATGGCAATGTTGAGCGCCTCCTCACCGGCGTGGCCGAATGGCGGATGGCCCAGGTCGTGGGCCAAAGCGAGGGCTTCGGTGAGGTCCTCGTCGAGACCCAGGGCTCGGGCGATGGAGCGGGCGACCTGGGCGACCTCTATGCTGTGGGTCAGGCGAGTGCGGTAAAAGTCGCCCTCATGGTTGACGAAGACCTGGGTCTTGTATTGCAGCTTCCGGAACGCCGAACTGTGGATGATGCGGTCACGGTCGCGCTGCCAGGGGGAGCGGGTTTCCGCCTCCGGCTCGTGATGCAGCCGGCCACGCGCGGTGGCGGCGGACACTGCGTAGCGAGCCGGCGGGGGGCGAACGTACATGCCACGCGGATACACCCTGGGTGGAATGGCTTCAATCGGGTGGCTTCAATTCCGGTAGAGAAGCGCCTATGTTAGCCGTATGGAACAGTTCGCCGTTACCGATCGCGCCGCCACCCGGATCGCCGAGATCGTCGCCGAGGCCAATCAGGCAACCGAAACCGCATTGCGGGTGGCCGTACTGGCGGGGGGATGCAGCGGGTTCCAGTATCGCTTCGAGTTGGACCCGCAAACCCAGCCTGACGACCTGGTCATCGAGCGGGGCCCCGCCCGGGTCGTTGTTGATTCGGTGAGCCTGGACCTACTGAGCGGATCGGAACTGGATTACACCGATGAGCTGATGGGAAGCCACTTCGCGGTGCGCAATCCGAATGCAAAGTCGGCATGCGGGTGTGGGACGAGCTTTTCCATCGACTGAAAACGCAGCACATATGCTGCGAAATGGTGCGAAAATAGGCATATTTTTGCCTGCCGTGCCGTGACTCGTGCGATTAGGATGGCGTAGCGTTTGCTAGGACTGACCGGTTGCCGAAGAGGGCCGATCAGCATGACCGAGACTGCCGCACGCCTGCCTGCCGTCGCCACGCAAGGTCTGACCCGTTGGGGCCAACTCGGCCTGGGGTTGATCTGCATGATGGCGATCTCCAGCCCGCAATATGTGTGGACCTTGTTCACCAAGCCGCTGGGCACCGCCTTGGGGGTGGCGCCGGCGTCGTTGCAGGTCACGTTCTCACTGCTGATCGTGCTGCAGACGTTCTTCTCGCCGTTCCAGGGCTGGTTGGTGGACAAGTTCGGCCCGAGACTGCTGATCGGCGTGGGAGGCCTGCTGTCCGGGCTTTCATGGGTACTGGCATCGTATGCCTCGTCGCTGACGATGCTGTATCTGACGTACGGATTGGTCGGCGGTCTTGGTACCGGCATCGTGTATGTGGGCGTGGTTGGCCAGATGGTCGGCTGGTTCCCGGATCGGCGTGGCTTCGCGGCGGGCGTGGTTGCGGCGGGCTATGGCATCGGTGCCATTCTGACGACGTTCCCGATCGCCAATTCGCTGGCGGCGGTCGGTTATCAGATGACGCTGCTGCAATACGGCGCGATCTTCGCATTGGTCGGCCTGGTGGCGGCCCTGGGTCTGAAGCCTGCACCGACATCCGCCATCGCAGCCCAGAATGCACGCGGCGTTTCAACCGGAAGCATGCTGGGTTCGCCGATCTTCTGGCTGATGTTCGTGATGATGGCGCTGATGGCGACTTCGGGACTGATGGTCATCTCGCAGATGGCGGCATTCGCCGGTGAGTTCGGTATCACCAAGGCAACGGTCTGGGGCCTCGCGGCGCTGCCGCTGGCGCTGAGCGTGGACCGGTTCACCAACGGGCTGACCCGACCGTTATTCGGCTGGGTGTCGGACCGGATCGGCCGCGAGAACACCATGGGTCTGGCGTTCGGACTGGAGGGCGTGGCGATGGCGCTTTGGCTGGCGACGCGGAGCGACCCGCTGCTGTTCGTGCTGCTGTCCGGCGTGGTGTTTTTCGGCTGGGGCGAGATATTCTCGCTGTTCCCGGCGACGCTGACCGACACGTTCGGCACGCGCAACGCCACCCAGAACTACGGATGTCTGTATATCGCGCAGGGGATCGGGGCGATCTTCGGCGGCCCGATGGCGTCGCTGCTGCACGGGGCGACGGGGTCGTGGACGCCGGTGTTCGGCGTGGCGATCGCCGCCGATCTGGTAACCGCGGCACTGGCGATCGCGGCGCTGAAGCCGTTGCGGGCGCGGTACGCTCGGACGGGCTAAGGGTTCGTTAACGAAGCCTCCTTAAACGAGAACAGCGGCCGGAATGACCCGGCCGCCGTCAGCGAAGGAGGTATCGATGGCCACAATCCATCGGGTTACCCTGCGGAAGATTCTGGTGATCTGGATCATAAAGGTCAAGATCATTCGCATTCGGAAGTAGGGATAGGCTGGCCGGAACGGGGTGACCTCGAACGGCCAGCCTACTCCTTCCGGGGCGCCAGATGGCGCTTCAGGGTTTCGTTGATCAGGGCAGGATTTCCCTTCCCCGCCATAGCCTTCATGGTCTGACCGACAAAGAAACCGAACAGTTTGTCTTTGCCCGACCGGTATTCCGCCACCTTGTCCGGGTTTGCCGCCAGAATGCGGTCCACGGCTTGGTCGATCGCGCCTGTGTCGGTAACCTGGCGCAAGCCCTTCTCGTCCACGATCGTGGCGGCGTCCTTACCGGTTTCCACCATCGCCTCGAACACGTCCTTGGCAATGCGGCCGTTGATTGTGCTGTCCGCCATCAGGTCCAGCAGGCCACCGAGTTGGACCGCGGTGACGGGTGGGTCCTCGATCGAGCGGCCGAGGCGGTTTATCGCGGCGAAGAAATCGCCGGTGATCCAGTTGGCTGCGATCTTTGAGTCACGGCCCTTGGCGACGATTTCATAGAAGTCGGCCGTAGCTTTTTCGGCCACCAGAACCGCGGCGTCGTACGGCGTTAGTCCATACGATTGTATAAACCGAGCGCGCTTGGCGTCAGGAAGTTCGGGCAGGGCGGCTTTCAGGGTCGCGATCCAGTCTTCCTCCAGCACCAGGGGCAGCAGGTCCGGGTCGGGGAAATAACGATAGTCGTGGGCATCTTCTTTCGATCGCATCGATCGCGTCATGCCACGGTTGCTGTCGAACAGGCGGGTTTCCTGGGTGACGGTACCGCCGGCTTCCCAGACCTCGACCTGGCGCGCGGCTTCGGTCTCCACCGCCTGCATGACGAAGCGGATGGAGTTGACGTTCTTGATCTCGCAGCGGGTGCGGTAGGGTTCGCCGTGCTTGCGGACCGAGACGTTGACGTCGGCACGCATGGAGCCTTCTTCCATGTTGCCGTCGCAGGTGCCCAGGTAGCGGAGGATGGACCGCAGCTTGCGGACATAGGCGCCGGCTTCCTCCGGGCTGCGGATGTCGGGTTCGGAAACGATTTCCATCAGTGCCACGCCGGCGCGGTTCAGGTCTATCAGCGATTTCGTGGGATGCTGGTCGTGGATCGACTTGCCAGCGTCCTGTTCCAGGTGCAGCCGGGTGATGCCAATGGTTTTGCTGGAGCCGTCGGCGAGTTCGACCTCGATTTCGCCGGTACCGACGATGGGGTGCTCGAACTGGCTGATCTGGTAGCCGGCGGGCAGGTCCGCATAGAAGTAGTTCTTCCGGTCGAAGCGGCTGACCGTGTTAATGCGCGCGTTCAGGCCGAGGCCTGTGCGGACCGCCTGCGCCACGCACTCGGCGTTGATGACAGGCAGCATGCCGGGGAAGGCGGCATCGACGAAGCTGACCTGGCTGTTGGGTTCGGCGCCGAATGCTGTTGCCGCACCGCTGAACAGCTTGGCGTTGCTGACGACCTGGGCGTGGACTTCAAGACCAACGACGACCTCCCAGGGACCGGTGCTGCCTTCGAGTGTGTAGGCCACGTTTAACCTCCTGCCCTGAGCGAAGGCATTGCCGCGAAACCGGCCGCCTGCTCGAGCGTGGCGGAGACGGCGAAGACGGTTTCCTCGTCGAACGGCCTGCCGATAACCTGTAGTCCGACCGGCAGGCCGTTCGCATCCAATCCCGCTGGGATCGATGCCGCCGGCACCCCGGCCAGGTTTGATGGTACGGTGAACAAGTCGTTCAGATACATCTTGACCGGATCGTCCATGTTTTCGCCCTGCGCGAACGGTGCCGTCGGTGCCGTGGTCGTGAGCAATGCGTCCACCTTCGTGAAGGCGTCGGTGAAATCCTTCAGGATCAGCGAACGGATTTTCTGTGCGCGCAGATAAAAGGCATCGTAGTAGCCGGCGGACAGCACGTAGGTGCCGATCAGCACGCGGCGGCGGACTTCCGGGCCGAAGCCCTCCGCGCGGGTGCGTTCATACAGGTCACGCAGGTCCTCGCCGTTCTGGCGCGTTCCGAACCGTACCCCGTCATACCGGGATAGGTTCGATGATGCCTCCGCGGGCGCCACAATGTAGTAGGCCGGCAAGCCATACTTTGTATGCGGCAGGGAGACCTCGACGATCTCGGCGCCGGCGTCACGCAGCCAGTCGATCCCTTGTTGCCATAGCGCTTCGATTTCCGCTGGCATGCCGTCGGAGTGGTACTCGCGCGGTACGCCGATCCGCAGGCCTTTGACGCCTCGGGCACAGGCCGCTTCGAAGTCTGGGACCGGTAGCCGGGCGCTGGTGGAATCCTTCGGGTCGTGGCCGGCCATGGAACCAAGCAGTATGGCGCTGTCCTGGACGGTGCGGGCGAAGGGGCCGGGGTGATCGAGGGAGGACGCGAAGGCGACCACGCCCCAGCGGGAACAGCGGCCGTAGGTAGGCTTGACGCCGACAAGGCCACAGAACGATGCCGGCTGGCGGATCGAGCCGCCGGTGTCGGTGCCAGTGGCACCCATCGCCAGCCTGGCCGCCACGGCCGCCGCGGAGCCGCCGGAGGATCCGCCCGGCACCAGAACGGCGGTGTCGTCCTGTTTGCGCTTCCAGGGATTTTCCACCGGACCATAGGCGGAGGTCATGTTGGACGAGCCCATGGCGAACTCATCCATGTTCGTCTTGCCCAGGAACACGGCGCCGTCGCGCAGCAGGTTGGCGGTGACGGTGCTTTCATACGGCGGGACGAACGGGCCGAGGATGTTGCTGCCGGCCGTGGTTCGGACGCCCTCGGTGCAGAACAGATCTTTAATTGCCAGTGGAATGCCGGTCAGCGGCCGTGCGTCACCCGCGGCCAGCGCGGCGTCGGCGGCGCGGGCCTGATCCACCGCGCGCGCGTGGCTGACGGTGATATAGGCGTTCAGGCGTGGATTCAGCGCCTCGATCGCGTGCAGGTGGGCCATCGTCAGGTCGACGGCGGAGAAATCCTTCGCGCGCAGACCGTAGCGGGCCTGGGCGATGGTCAGGTCGGTCAGCATCACTCGACCACTTTCGGCACGGCGTAGAAATCGCCGATCCGTTCGGGGGCGTTGGACAAGATCTTTTCTGGGTAATTGCCGTCGGTGACCACGTCGAGGCGCATGGCCATCGCCATGTTGGTGGCGCCGGTCAGCGGGGCGACGTTGGTCACATCGACCTCATTCAACTGCTCAATCCAGCCGAGAATGCCATTGAGTTCGTGGCACAGCGGCTCGACCTCGTGGTCTTCCACGCGGATGCGGGCGAGCGAGGCAATGCGGCGGATGGTCGCGGGATCGAGCGACATGGGGGATGAAAAACCTTGGATGGAGGAGGGGGCAGGATCATAACGGCGCGCATGGCACTGTTCAACCTGAAGGATTTGCTGGCGTCGCTGGGGCGCGACCAGCGGGTGATCGGCATCGACCCCGGCGCGAAGACGATCGGGCTGGCGCTGTCGGATGTGCGGCGGGTGCTGGCGTCTCCCTATGGCAGCCTCAAGCGGGGGAAGCTGATGGCGAACGCCACCGAGATCGCGGCGATTGCCTTGCGCGAAGGCGCGTATGGACTGGTGATCGGTCTGCCGCTGTCGATGGACGGCACCGCCGGACCCGCAGCACAGGCGGCCAGGGATTGGTCGCACGCGTTGTCGGATGCCACCGGGTTGCCGGCGGCGTTATGGGATGAACGGCTGTCCAGTGCCGCGGTCAACCGGTTTCTGATCAATGAGGCGGACCTGACGCGGGCGAAGCGGGCGGAGGTGGTGGACCGTGCGGCGGCGGCGTGGATGCTGCAGGCGGCGTTGGATGCTGGTTCGCAATTAGATCCGTCCGGCCAGATCGTATAGACACATATCAGGGCGAGATTCATTCACGGCGATCCTGGGATCGCCGTGAATGTTAGGTCAGAAGTGGTATTCGATACCAATTTCGGGAGCTACTTCCTCAGAGCCGGCGGTTTTATCGCTGGCGCCGAATTTGTGTTCCCAAAGTTCCACGGCGAAGTACAGATCGGGCTTGTGGGCCTTATGAAACAGCATCGATCCAAGATCCAACTGGAGCTGAGGGCGTGCGAGGATTTCGGTGTAGGTATTGCCGCCGAAGCCGTCCTTGCCTTTGGGTAGGACGATGTTCATGAAGCCCCGGAAGTCCAACGGCAGCCCGGTGAACGTCAGCGGATACAGCCACACGAATTCGAATTCGGGTGTGGCGTGGAAATTGACCGGTCCGCCGGGCTGCGAGCAGGCGTCGGCGCAGAAGCCGTTGTGGTTCCATTCCTTCGACAGATGGACACCGATATTGAGGAAACCGGCAGGCAGGGCGACGTGGAAATTCGGGCCGACGATGAGCAGCTTCTTGTTCGGCGCGAACTGGGTATTTTCCGATTCGGCGTCGCCGCCGAACTCAAAATTAATTGCCGAGATCGGCCCGAACTTGGTGTTGATGCCGAAGATTTTGTCCGGGCTCAACTGGCCGCGATACACGCCGTAGAACTCGGTTGAGCCGCCGGAGGAATTATACGCTGCCTCATTGGGGTTGGAGAACAGCACGTCGACGTTGAAGAAGTTCGAGCCGTAATCCCAAACATCGAAGTGCCCGACGTTGACGATCAGCTTGTTGACGTTCCGCGAGCCTTTTTCGTCGCCTGGATTGCCGCCCGGATTCGACACGGTCAAGCCGTCGCGAATGCCGATCGAGGTGTCGCTGAAGCCCCCGTCGGCGCGGGCCTGGCTGGCGGTCACGAGCAACGCCGCCATGAATAATATATGCCTTAGCTTCATCGTTTGTCCTTTTTGTTCAGCCCCAAAGGTCCGTCTGCCGCGGGAGGATGACGGCGCGGGCACAGTTGCTTCGCACAACGTTCACAATGAGCAATCGATGTGCCAACAGCGGCGCGAAATGCGGGTTACGACGACGGGCGGGTCAGAATGATATGTTATCGGAATGTGTCTCATATGATAAAGCTTACGAAATAGTTATCCATGGCTTGCCCGCTTCGGTGGCGCTGTCCTCGGCGTCTTATCGAAAGACGGCAAATTCTTGCTTCGATTGGCCACATTCGCGGCCTAAATCCGCCCATTTTCCATCCTGATGCCGTTTTCGTGAGCAGTCGTCAGACGATTGCGGGCCGTTTTTTGCCGGGAGCATGGTTTGGGAGGTATGGCATGCCTTTTGCGTAACGACAGGCGAGGCCGGAGGTCGAAGCCAACTCGACCCTGGCAAGCCGCGCCGCGGCCATGGTTGGCCTTTGAAGGGGAAATGAATGCCTATCTCGACAGCCTTGTCACGCCGTCATGTGCTGGGAGGGGCCGCCGGCCTCGCCGCCGTCGGTCTTTCATCGCGCGACGCGGACGCCGCGAAGGAACTTGTCGTCGGCTTTATCTATGTCGGTGCGAAAGACGACTACGGATACAACCAGGCTCATGCGGAAGCCGCGGCGATGCTCAAGAAAATGCCTGGCGTGAAGATCGTCGAGGAAGAAAAAGTCCCCGAAACCGATGACGTCTCCAAGACCATGGAGAGCATGATTCAGTTGGACGGCGCCACGCTGCTGTTCCCCACCAGCTTCGGCTATTTCGACCCGTACATGCTGAAGATGGCGGCCAAATATCCAAAGATCCAGTTTCGCCATTGCGGCGGACTGTGGACCAAGAAAGACCCGATGAACACCGGTTCCTATTTCGGTTACATCGGGATGTGCCAGTACCTCAACGGCATTGCGGCTGCCCACGCGACCAAGACCAAGAAGCTGGGTTTCATCGCCGCCAAGCCGATCCCGCAGGTTCTTATCAACGTCAACAGCTTTGCCCTGGGCGCACGGTCGGTGGATCCGTCCATCACCACATCGGTCATCTTTACGGGTGAGTGGTCGATGCCG
>DATAZJ010000233.1:0-8266 GCA_036272115.1 Rhodopila sp.
GCCTGGCGGCGATCAAAGACCTGCCGGAGGGCGTGACCCTGGCAATCTCACCGTACGCCGGCAATACCGAACGCCTGCTCGCGGCCGCTCGTATCACCGAACACGAATATCTATTGTCGATCCCGATGGAACCGGATGGCTACCCGGTGAACGACCCGGACGACCGCCATGCGCTGATGACATCGCTGGCGCCGGCCGAGAACCTGGAACGGCTCCAGTGGGTGCTGTCGCGGCTCGGTGGCTATGTCGGGGTCACCAATGCGCTCGGGCAGATGCATGGCGAACGCCTGTCGGACATGCCCAGCCAGCTTGATCCGGTCCTGGCCGAGGTCGCCCATCGTGGCTTGTTGTTTGTCGATGCCCGGACGGGCCAGCCGCCATTGACGGATGCCTGGAACCGGTCGGTCGACGTGCAGATCGATGCAGACCCCGTGGACGCGGCGGCGGTGGACCAGCGGTTGAACGCCCTGACACAGATGGCCTTGCAAAGGCGGTCGGCGCTGGGACTCGTCTCCGTGCCAAGGCCGATGACGCTGACGCAGGTGGCGGCCTGGATCAATACCCTGGCGGAAAAAGGCGTGGCGCTCGCCCCGGTCAGCGCTTTGGTGCGCCCGCCGGCGAAACAGGAAACTGGCCAATGAGCGATCTGCCGTACCGCCCCAATGTGGGTGCCGTCCTGTTCAATCGCGCCGGGCTGGTCTTCGTGGCGCGTCGCGCTGACATGCCGAACGCCGAGGGACCCGCCGGCGGCTGGCAATTGCCGCAAGGTGGGATCGATGAGGGCGAAGATCCGGGAACCGCCCTGCTGCGCGAACTGCAGGAAGAAATCGGCACCAGCAAGGCCGAGGTCATCGGCGAGCATCCGGATTGGCTGACCTACGATTTGCCGCCCAACCTTCTGGGCATCGCCTGGCGCGGCCGGTTCCGCGGCCAGCGGCAGCGCTGGTTTGCCCTGCGCTTCACCGGCGAGGACAGCGACATCCGGCTGGATTTGGATCCCCATCCGGAATTCGACGCCTGGCGCTGGGTCAGGCTGACGGAACTGCCGTCGCTCGCCGTGCCGTTCAAGCGAGCGATCTACCAGGTGCTGGCGGAGTCCTTTGCCCGGTTCTCAGCCACGCCCGGGCCAGAAGCCGCGTGACCCTTGCGGCATGGTAAAGCCAGCCCCCAGCGTCCGGAACTTGTCCGAAAGACCGGCGAGGCGGTTGTCCCAGTCCTGATTGATCGGCTGGTTCTCGGTCAGGGCGTGGAAGCGCACCATCATCATGATCAGGAACAGCGGCTTGATGAACGCCGACCGCAATGTTCCAGCAAGCAGGATGGCGATCAGTACCGTGACCACCCCGCCGCTCTGCCGTACGCTGGCGGGCAGCATGACGGTGATCAGGCCGGCCGGGGCCAGCAGAAGTAACCACAGCACGAAGGTCAGCACACGCTCCTGGATGACGATCCAGACCGCCGTGATCAGGATCGGCTTCGCATTCTGCGCGTAATAGACCAATCCTTCCCGAGCGCCGGTCCACGGATCGCCGTCGTTCCGGGCCAGGTTGTAGGACAGCAGGACCTTGTCGAGATAGCGGGTCGCGGCGCGCAGGATGATGGAAACGAGGTTGGAGAGGCTTTCCAATCCCGGGATCGGGATCAACTGGTCGATCCAGTCGAGCGTCCGATGGAAAGAGTTGAGGATGCCGCGCACCAGCATGTTGAGGCCGAACAGGATGTTCACCTCGCCAAAGCGCTGGATCACGATGCGCTTGCCGTAGCTCAGCATCGACTCGGTGCCGTTGCCGACCTGACCGCGGGTGATCAGTTCGGTCAGCACGGCGACGTGCCCGCACGCCAGCAGGTGCAGCGCATAGCGCAGGACCGTGCCCCAGAACCAGCCGATGCCGACGACGCACATCACGAACCAGACCAGGCCGAAGGCGCCGGCGATGTGGGAGCCCAGCCAGGCGGCACCGCCGAACGTCACGACGATCCAGATGATGCACGCGACCGAATACGCCAACAGGATGCCGAACCGGGCGAGCGCATACGGCAGGCTCCTGATCAGCAACCCGATTGCCGTCCCGAGCCCATGGTCGCGGACGGTCAGTCCGTAGCTGTGCCGGACCGGCGGTGGGACTTTGGCCCAGACGGTTCCATCAGACCCGAAGCCGGCGCTTTCTTCCGACACGATGATACCTCGGTGACGTTCCGAAGCGATCATCGGGCTATTCTAACGCCGTTGTAAACATTTTCGTATGCGGATCGATACCCGCGAGCGCCAGGCTCGCCTTGGGCGTCAGGCGGCGTGCGTGGCCGGTTCCCGCGCCAAATAGCAGCGCAGAACATCCATGTCGGGGTCCCGTCCAAGCCCAGGACCCGTGGGGACCGAGACCTTGCCATCCTTCGCCTGCACCAAATCGTGATAAGGGCTGGCTTCCAGATCGACGAACAGGCGTTCGAAAGGCGAGTCCGGCGCCAACGCGGCGTTGACGTGCAGCGATGCCAGATAGCCCGCGCCGAAATAGGCGTTGTGCGGCACCAGACGTACCCCGAAAGCTTTCGCCAGCGCGGCAATCTCGATCATCGCGGACGGCCCGCCGATCTTGATGACGCTGGGCTGCGCGATGTCCTGCGCCCCCGCCTCGAACGCCGCTCGGAAATCGTGCAGACCGGCCGCGTTCTCCCCCGCGGCGAGTGGGATGCCGCCTTCGAGTCGGACACGTGACATGCCGTCGTGGTCACCGGGTGGCCAAACCGGTTCCTCCAGCCAGGTCAGGTCGAGGTCTTCCAGGTCGCGCGCCATGTCCAGCGCCTGCCAGACGGTCCAGGGACAGTTGACGTCGACCATCAGTCTGGCCTCGTCGCCGATTGCGTCCCGGGCGGCGGTAATCTCCGGCGTGGTGATCTCATGCAGCTTGAAATCGCGGTAGCCGCGACCGGCGGCGCGCTCACAGGCGGCGGCAACCTGGGCCGCCTCGCCGTAGCGCAGCAGGCTGGCATAGCAGGTCATGGATTCGGCCGGGGAACCACCCAGCAGCCGCCACAGCGGCTGGTTGGCGGCCTTGCCGGCAATGTCCCACAGCGCGATGTCCAGCGCCGACAAAGCGAAAACATGCGGCCCGTTGCGGCCATAGATGTGGAAAGCCTTGCCCAGCCTCTGCCGCAGCCCGGCGATGTCCCGCGCGTCCTGACCAAGAATCGCCGGGGCGAGTTGGGTGTCCAGCACCGTCAGCGTGGCGGCGGCGGTGCCGTGACCGAACGCCTCGCCCCAGCCGTCGATGCCGGCATCGGTGCGGATGCGCAGCCAGACGGTATTCATGGTCTGCCAGTTGAGGCCGCCCATGACCTTGGGCTTGCCGCCCATGTCGAACGGGATCTGGGTCCAATAGGTCTCGACGGCGGTGATTTTCATGACGGCAATCCTCCTGGACGGCATTGTGACCGGTGATGAGGATTCCCGAAAGCCGGCTCGCGGCCAAGTTCCAGGGTCAGAACAAATATCAGGTCGTCATGCCGTGCGGCCCTGCCGCGTTGCCGCCGGGAAAACCAAGCGTCTCTTTCGTTATTGAGCGACGTTGTTTCGATAACATTGTGACGTGGTCCGCTGAAAGGCGCACAGCTTCATTGCGCCACGCCCGCAGGTCGTTCGTCATGGGGCGGAAGTCGTCTTGTGTGCGAAACGTGCGATCAGGTCATCGGTTCGCGACAGGAACAGCTTGAGGATCGGAGACTTGTTCGCCTTGTTGTAGCCGATCACCAGATCAATCATCGGTGCCTGGCCATCCAGGGGACGGCTGATGACCGAGGACGGCAGAAAATTCCGGGCATAGGCGGGCAGAAGTGTCACGCCGCGCGTCGAAGCGACAAGCGACACAGCCATGCCGAGATTGTCGATCTCGTGCGCCGGACGGATCTCAAGACCGGAACGTTCCAGGTAATCGTCGATGACGATCTGCAATGCCGGTGCGGTTTTCGACATACCGAGGAACGGCTCGCCCGCGACCTCCCGGATCGCAATGACCTCACGTGACGCAAGCGGGTGGCCGGCCGGCAGCACCAGTATCAGCGGTTCCTGGGTGACCACTTTGTAGACCAGGTCGGGCATGTTCCGTTCGGCGCGCATAAACGCCAGGTCCAGCCTTCCCTGCATCAGGCCGCCGGCAAGTTGCGGGGAAGACTGGCTGGAGACAGTGATGTCGATGTTGGGTAACTCGCCCCGCAGGATCGTCATGGCTTCAGGCAGCCAATCCATTTCCTGACCCGTGAGAAAACCGAACGCGAACGAAGGTCTGGCGGGATGCGCCGCCCGCCGCGCCGCTGCCAGGGCCGCTTCCGTCTGCGCCAGCACCAGCCTTGCGTGGTCGAGGAAGACCCGCCCGGCTTCCGTCAGCTCGATGCCATGGGTGCTGCGGGTCATGAGCGGAACACCGATTTCGTACTCCAGGTCCCGCATCTGACGGCTCAGTGACGGTTGCGCCGTGTGCAGCCGACGTTCGGCCGCGACGGTCAGACTGCCTTCCTCAGCGACAGCGACGAAATAGCGAAGATGCCGCAACTCCATATCTCAGCCCATGCCTGCAAGGTATGGAGACCACCTTACAAAGTCTTTTTCACCGGCGCCAGCGAAGCCTAAATCGGCTGCACGGAAGCAATCATCCAACCTGGAAGGTATGAAGTCATGAGCCACCCGGTCGTTTTGATCACCGGTGCGCTGACCGGCATCGGTCGCGCCACCGCCCTGGCCTTCGCGAAGGAAGGCGCGCGCCTGATCGTGTCCGGCCGCCACGACGACGCCGGCCAGGCACTCGCCGCCGAACTACGCGACCTCGGCACCGAAGCTGAGTTCGTTCGCGCCGATGTCCGTCATGAGGACGACGTGCGCGGCCTGGTCGAACAGACGATTGCCCGCTTTGGACGCCTCGATGTGGCCGTCAACAATGCCGGCACCGAAGGCAAGCCCGGCCCGGTGGCGGAGCAAACCATCGAGGACTACACCGCGACGTTCGAGACCAACGTGCTCGGTACGCTGCTCAGCATGAAGCATGAGTTGCGCGTTATGCAGGCGCAAGGCCGCGGTAGCATCGTCAACATTTCCTCGACCATGGGTGAGCGCGGGGCGCCGAATATGTCGCTCTACACCGGAAGCAAGCATGCGGTTGAGGGCCTCACCAAGTCCGCCGCCCTGGAAGCGGCCGCGTTTGGGGTGCGCGTCAACGCCGTGGCACCCGGACCGACGGACACCGGCATGCTCGACCGGCTGACCGGGTCGGCGGAGAAGAAGGCGGCGTTCTATGCCGCGGTGCCGCTGAAACGCGGTGGCGCGCCGGGGGAAATCGCCGACGCGATCGTTTTCGTGGCCTCCGACAAGGCCGCATTCATCACCGGCCAGATCATTCGGGTGAACGGCGGCAAGACCGCAGCCTGATCGAGGGACAGCAAATGCAGCTTTCGTCAATGGTGGCCGATGGGGGCACACGGGCCGCACCCATCGTCCTCGGCCGGCGCGCCAGCCTTTGGGTTTCGGCCTGCGTGGTCGCGCACATGCTTTGGACAAGTGCCGCGCCGGCCATGGCGTATCGGATCTACGCACAGGAATGGCACCTGAGTCACACGATGACCACAGGGATATTTGCCATCTACCCGATCGTGGTCGTGCTGGTGCTGGTGGGTTTCGGCGACCTTTCCGACCATATCGGGCGCCGAGCCACCATTTTGATGGGGCTTGGTGCCTCGCTGGCCGGAACGGTGTTGTTCGCGGTCGCACCCAACGTTCTGTGGCTTTTCGCGGGACGGGCGCTCATGGGGACGGGCGTCGGGCTCACGGCGGGGCCGTCCATTGCCGCCGTTATGGAGTTCGGCACCGCCAGGCATGCCCCGATGATCACAACGGTAGCGCAGGCGTCCGGCTTTGCGGCCGCGCTGCTGCTGGGTGGTGCGCTGATTGAATATGCGCCGTGGCCTACCCGCCTCAGCTTCTGGGTCTTGGCCGCGTTACTCGCGATCCTGCTTGCCGCGGCGTGGTTCCTGCCGCGTCGCGCCACCGGCGCCGGACATTGGCGCCCGACCCTGCCGTCCCTGCCGAGGGAAATGCGCAAGACCTTCGCGGTGGCCGCCGTCGCGATGATGACCGCCTACACCCACGGGGTATTGGTCCTGTCGCTGGGCGGCCAGGTCGCGCACGATCTGGTCGGGTCACCGAACGCCTTCGTCAACGGCGCTGTCCTGGCCGTTTTCCCCGCCGTCCTGGGGGCGGTCAGCGTTGTGGGCCGGCGTCCGCGAGCCAAGGCGGCGATGACCCTCGGGGCGCTCGCCTCCGCAACCGGTATGGGCTTGCTCGCCGCTGCGGTGGCGTTTCGCAGCCTTCCATTGTTTCTGCTGGCGACAGCGACATCCGGCGCCGGGTACAGTATGCTGTTCGTAAGTGCCCTCGGCCTCGTCAACGGCGCGGCGCCGGCCGCCCTGCGAGGCGGGGTGTTATCGATGCTGAATCTATTTGCCTACCTGTCCATGGGCGCCGTCGCTCTTGTCCTGGGCGCCGTGGCGACCGCGTGGAGCCTGGCCGTCGCGATCGACCTCGGTTCCGGCGTCATCGCTGCTCTCAGTCTCATCACCATCGTGTTCGCCGCCCGAATCAGTCCTCCAATCAGCCCCCCAATCGGCACGCCTTGACCATATTCCGTACCCCTCCCACTCTCCGCCCCAACAGACCCACCGGGAGAGGAACCCACCATGACCAGCCACAACGGCAGCGACGACAAGCGCCTGCGCTCCCGCCGCTGGTTCGACGAACCGGGCGATCCGGCAATGACCGCGCTCTATCTCGAGCGCTACATGAACTACGGCATCACCCCCGACGAACTGCGCGGCGGCAAGCCGATCATCGGCATCGCCCAGACCGGCTCCGACCTGTCGCCCTGCAATCGCCACCACATTGAACTTGCCAGCCGCATCCGCGACGGCATCCGAGACGCGGGCGGCGTGCCGCTGGAATTCCCGTGTCACCCGATCCAGGAAACCGGCAAGCGCCCCACCGCCGCGCTGGACCGCAACCTCGCCTATCTCAGCCTGGTCGAAGTCCTGCACGGCTACCCGCTCGACGGAGTCGTCCTGACCGCCGGCTGCGACAAGACCACCCCAGCCCTGCTGATGGGCGCCGCCACAGTGAACATCCCCGCCATCGTCCTGTCCGGCGGCCCGATGCTGGACGGCTGGTGGAAGGGCCGCCTGTCCGGGTCCGGCACCATCGTCTGGGAAGGCCGCAAGCTCTTCGCCGAGGGCAAAATCGGCTACGACGAATTCATGGACATGGTGTCCTCCTCCGCGCCGAGTGTCGGCCACTGCAACACCATGGGCACCGCCACCTCCATGAACTCCCTGGCCGAAGCTCTCGGCATGTCCCTCCCCGGCTGCGCCGCCATTCCGGCCCCGTACCGTGAACGCGGCTGGATGGCCTTCGAGACCGGCAAACGCATCGTCGGCATGGTGAAGGAAAACCTCCGCCCCTCCGACATCATGACCAAGCACGCCTTCGAGAACGCCGTGGTCGCCGCCGCCGCGCTCGGTGCCTCCTCCAACTGCCCGATCCACATGATCGCCATCGCCCGCCACATGGGCGTCGAGCACGACCTCGAAGACTGGCAGCGCCTCGGCCCCGAGATCCCCCTGCTGGTCGACCTGCAACCCGCCGGCCGCTACCTGGGCGAAATGTTCCATCGCGCCGGCGGTGTTCCCGCGGTGATGAAGGAACTGCTGGCCGCCGGCAAACTGCATGGCGACGTTCGCACGGTGACCGGCCGCACCCTGGCCGAGGACCTCGCCGGGGTACCGGACGGCGACCGTGAGGTCATCCGATCCTACGAAGCCCCGCTGCTGCCCGCCGCTGGTTACGTCGTGATGTCGGGCAACCTGTTCGACAGCGCGGTGATGAAGATCAGCGTCATCGACAAGGATTTTCGCGCACGCTTCCTCTCCAACCCCGACCGCCCGAACGTCTTCGAGGGCAAGGCCATCGTCTTCGAAGGCCCGGAAGACTACCACCACCGCATCGAGGACCCCGACCTCGGCGTCGAGGAACAATCCGTCCTGATCATCCGCAACTGCGGCCCGGTCGGCTACCCCGGCAGCGCCGAGGTGGTGAACATGCAGCCCCCCGCCTCGCTCCTGCTCAAGGGCATCGAGGCGCTGCCCACCATCGGCGACGGGCGGCAGAGCGGAACGTCGGGCAGCCCGTCCATCCTCAACGTCTCGCCGGAAGCGGCGGTGGGCGGCGGTCTCGCGC
>DATAZJ010000234.1:0-7883 GCA_036272115.1 Rhodopila sp.
CGGCTGGCGTGTCCGCCATTTACAGGATCTGCCGGTTCAGGGGGCGGCAGTCACCCTGAACCTGAAGGTCGGACGGTGGCGATGCCGCGATCCGCGTTGCGACCGGCGTACCTTTACCGCCCGTCTGCCGCTGATCGCGGAACCGTTCGCTCGGCGCACGCGCCGTGTGAGCGATCTGACCCGTCTGCTGACGCATGCGGCCGGTGGACGGCCTGCCGAGAGACTGGTGACGCGCCTGGGATTGCCCCAGAGCGACGATACACTGCTGCGATCGCTGAAGCGACACGCGGCCAGGCGCCAGGAAACGGCCTCGGTCCGCGTGGTTGGCATTGATGACTGGAGTTGGCGTAAAGGCACAACCTACGGAACAATTTTGGTGGATCTGGAGCGGCGGGAGGTTCTCGATGTGTTGGCGGACCGTTCAGCTGATGCGACATCACAGTGGCTCACCGGTCATCCAGAGATCGAGATCGTCAGCCGCGACCGCGCGGGCCTTTATGCTGACGGCGCCCGTCAGGGTGCGCCCCAAGCCCTGCAGGTCGCCGATCGCTTTCACCTGCTTCAGAACCTCAGGAAGTCGATCGAGCAACAGATGAGCCGCGCCCCTCGTCAACACGAACCGTTTGTACCGGACGACGGCGAGCCGCTACTGGCGGCGGGTGTGCTCAACCGGCGCTGACACCTCATCGAGGACCTCGATGGCCTTGCGCCAGACCACTGCCTGCGAAGAGTTGATCTCACCGAGGTACAGCACCTGGCGCTGCACCACACGGCCGCCACGAAGACGTTGATTCTCGACCACGCTCCAATAGCTGTGGGTCTTGCCGTCCTTCTTCCGTTGGGTCTTGCGCAGGAACATGACCCGGCGAATCTAGCGAGGCGAATCCACTTGTGGGAATCGGGTAGGTCTTCACTACAGCGGTTTTTGGCCGTGACAGGGCGGCATTTTTCTGTGTTATCAGAAGCCTACCGGCCACAAGCCAGACCAAAATCGAAGTTTCCGGGAGCGAAGGCGGGCTAGGGGATGCCGGTTCGCTACGGGCCTATGCCGGATTCGGGGGCGGGTTCTATATCAACGATGATTGGACGAGCCAGGCCGCTTTCCAGTTGGACCCGGCAGCGACCTTCTCCGCCCGCTCCCGCCTGCCGGATGTGGTCGGCAAGCTGGAAGCCGGCGTTGACCTGTTCACCGTGCACGGACTGCAGGGGAAGCTGAGCTACGATGCATCGCTGGCCCCCGGCTTTTCGTCGCAATCCTTCGTCGGGCGGTTGGCTGCCACGTTCCGAAGCCTTACCCGAGTTTGCGGGTCGAAGGCGCCGTCACCACCGTTATCACGAACAAGATAACTAGGCCGCCCGCAATGCCGGCAAGGCGCTCAATGCCGGGAAAGATGCTGCTCGGAGGCCCCCAATCTTGAACCAGAGTCGTTATGAACACGACGGCTGCCTGCGTGCCGACGTAACCGATGCCGCGCGCGCTTGCCTGTAGATGTGCCGCGACCCACACGCCTGCCGTCAGCATCAGCAGCCACAGGCCAAAGCTCTGGACCGGCAATGCCAGGCACGCCAGCCCGGCGATCCCACCAAGCAGGCAGCCGAGGATGCGATGAATGCCGCGCCGCATGACCGTCTGTCGATCTGCCGCCGCGTCATTTGACAGCGCCGGCACCGCCATGACAGCGGCGACGGTGATCGCGGACTGTGAAACCACAGGCAATTCCAGCCAGTTCCAGATCCACGGAACCAGCATCACGGCCGTGCCGGCCTGCAGCGCATACTGCAGCGTCGGCCACTGGACGCCCAGCAGGCTGGACCAGCCCGGCGCGACGGACGGCTGCACTGGCGCCGTGTCTGGCGCCAGGACGACAACCACGAGGATCGCGGCAAAGGTGCCAATGGTGACCTCGGCCGTCCGGTTGCAGGCGACCGTCAGCACCGAGAGCGGATCGCCAAGGGCAGCGAGCAGCACCATGTCCGTGGTGACCGCGCCGAGCAGCCAAGCATAGCCGTGCGGGCTGACGAGGAAGCCAGCGACGCCGCAGGCGCTGGCCACCAGCAATACCATGGTCAGTGCAACATGGTCTTCGACCAGCCAGGGGCTCAGCAACAGTGCCAGCACAGCGCCGGCGGCCGTGCCGGCAATGCGCAGGCCGCCCCGCTGCAATGAGGCGGGCGCGGTCGCGCGCGTCGAAACGAACGCGCTTATCGCGGCCCACCATACCGCGTCGACACGCGCCGCCAGGGCCACCGTGGTGGCAAGCGTCACCGCCAGTGCGGTCATGCTGCATTGCGGACCGCGGCCGGCGACCAAGTGCATTTCGGCCAGGTCCTGGCGGAGCGCGATAGCGACCTGCTGGATTGCACGGCACACCGGTGCTGCAACGGCAACCAGCCCGCTCATGGCACGATGAGCACCCTGGCGTCGGCCCCCATGTAGAGCTTCAAGTCTGCCGGCGGATCGACCAGCGTCAGCGCGACTGGAAATCGGCGCTCCAAGCGGATCCAGTCGGTGGTGGGCGCGACATAAGCCAGCAGACCGCCAGGCACCGGGTTGCGGGCGATGCCGCGGGCGATCCCGGCAACCCGTGCTCGGTGCAAACGCCATGGGTCGTAATTCAGCCACACCCAGGCGGTGTCGCCAGGGGCAATGAAGCGGAGGTAACTCTGTTTGTAATTGGCGATGATTCGCCACGCATGCGCGTCGACGATGCCGATGAGAGGCATGTCGGCCTGTGCGGTATCGCCGACCTGGGCCGTCAGGTTGGTGATGGTACCGCTGGTCGGTGTCGACAGCCGCGTGCGCGCGAGTTGCCATTGCACGAAGTCGAGCGCCTCCGCGGCCCGCAATTGCGCCGCCTGATGCATGGCAGCGGTAGATTGGGCCCGCGCGACGGCGGCTTGCGCGCCATCGAGCGCCGCCTCGGCACGGCTCAGCGCGTCGTTTGCCTGGTCAAGTTCGGCGCGCGAGCCGGCCTGCGAGGTCGCCAGGGCAGCGGCGCGGGACTGCGTGTCCCGTGCATAGGCCGCCGCCGCGGTGGCGCCAGCGAACGCGTCCTGGGCGGTGGCGACGGTGTCTCGATCGGCGGCCAGTTGGGCATGGGCTTCGTTGAGTTCGGCCTGGCGCTGGTCGACGGCAAGTTGGAAGGGGAGCGGATCGATCGTGGCCAGCAGATCGCCCTGCGCGACGCTCTGATTGTCGGAGACGTGCACGCCGATGATACGACCGGTGATCTGCGGCGCCAGGGCGACGAGGTCGGACTGCACATACGCGTCGGCGGTATAGGCGACGACCGACGTTGCGATCTCGTACAGCGCGAAGACACCGAACATCGTCGCGACCGTGAGGCCGATGCGTCGCCGGCGCGTCATCGAGATTGGTGCAGACGCCACGCATTGGCAACGACGCGCATGCAAGCCCCCTGTTGGAAAGCCATCACTGTTCTATGCCGGTTCGACGCCGTCAAACCAGTGCGACCCGTAAGATTAGCCGCCGATGACGCGGTCGGCAAACCCGGCACCAATCTTCCAAGGGCACGTGATACGACGCCGTCCGTTAAGCCAGTGGCCGTCTAGGGCGAAGCGGCAGCACCACCAGTGCCGCCGTCGCACCGAGCCCTGCGCCGAGCAATGTCTCCCACGCGCGGGCCGCCAGCACGGGCAACGAATGTTCACCGGTGACGGCCAGTGTGACCATCAGTGTGAATGCATACGCCGCGCAGGCGACGTCGTATCGCTCTGGCAACGCCATCGCGTAGATCACCATGGCCAGCGCGGCCAGCATCCAGACCAGCAGCGGCGCATGGAGCGCGAGGGGCAGGCAGGCGATGCCCAACGGCACGCCGATGGCGGTCCCGATGATCCGCCGGCGAACCCGGGCGATCGTTCCCGTGCTGGAACCCGCGATGACATAGGTGCAGGCCGTAATCGCCCAAGCCGATTGCTCGAGCCCGATCGTGTCGTTCAGCACGACGATGGCCAGTGCGGCCAGCGCCGCCTGCAACCCCATACGCAGCTCTGGCCGCAACTCTGGGGGCGCCGCGCTGGCAGGCAGAGGCGCGGTGGAGGTGGCGAGCGCCGGGTGCTCAGCGGGACCGCTCAGCACCCGCGGGACCACCGCTCCCACGGTCGCTATCACCGTGGCCAACCCAACACGCCCCAGGTCGGCGCTGGTCAATTGCGCACCATAAGCAAGCAACTGACCGATATAGATTTGTGACCCGACGCCCGTGCCCAAAACACCGAAGCGGCGGAGGTAGCCCGCGAGAAACGCGCCGCTCACAAGCGTGAGTTCCGCGCCCGGCCGGCCCGACCCGCTCAGGAGGGGGGACAGCACGATCATGGAGGCCGCGCCGACCGCGGCCGCCGCGCATAACACCACGAGGTCGCAGCTGGACTCCGCCCGGGTCGTGCGCGCCTCGGACACACTGGCCCAGAGGGCGAAGCCTGCGGCGAGAAAGCTGAGCCAATCGCTATCGGTCAGCCCGCGCGAGAATTCCGGCAAATGGCCGAGAAGTGCAGCAATGCCGTAAGCCGTGACCAGGCGCAGCCCCTTGATCCGGCGATGCGTCCCGGGATCGACACGTTCCAGCCAATCCGCGACGCACAAAATTAGCAAACTGCTCCCCCTGGTGTCACGTGGCCGGCTGCCTCTACCGACGGTCTGCGATGGCCCGTGAGAGTGGCGCAGAAATCTACTTTGGAGAAGCGGCAACCATCGGATGAGTGGCGTTCGGTGGCCTTGAGTGTCCGACGCTAAATAGAGCGGATCGACGTGAAATACGGTACTCTGCCTTCAGACACTTCACCACGAAAGCGGGCCTCCATAACCGACGACCATCCAGCGCGAGCCGATTTTTGGCCGAGTCGCATGCTTGCTTAGGTGGCAAAGTCGTTCGGTTCAGTTGCCCCACACCCTATCACTGGGGTTGGCATTCAGGCACGGCTTTCGGCGCAGGCCGGCTGATCCAGGTGGCGGTGGGTTTGGCGAAGGGCACGGGCGCCTTGTTTACGAACCGCGCGGGGTGCTCGGCGAACGCACGGTCAAGCGCGACCTGCCGGGTCGCCTGAACAACGTCCACCCGGCCGAAATGCACCTGATCCGGCGTCACCAGGCCGATCCCGGCCTGGTGGTGATCCTGGTTGTACCAATCGAAGAACCGGCGGCAGAAGCTCCTGGCCTCATCAATGCTCCCGAACCGTAGAGGAAACCTCGGCTGGTATTTCAGGGTTTTGAAGTGGCTCTCGGAGAACGGGTTGTCGTTGGACGTGTGAGGCCGGTTGTGCGAACGGGTGACGCCAAGATCCGCCAGCAGAAACGCGGTCGCTTTGGCCTTCATTGGTCCACCGTGATCGGCGTGCAGCGTGAGTTGACCGCGTGGCACATTATGTTTGGCGATGGCGTCCTCGAACAGCGGCCGAAACAGCTTGGCGCTTTATGCCTCGGCGACGCGCCAGCCGACCACCCGGCGACTGAAGATGTCCAGGATCACGTAGAGATGGAAATAGGACCACTTTGTCGGCCCCATCAGTTTGGTTATGTCCCAAGACCAGACCTCGTTGGGCTGTTCGGCCAGCAATTCGGGTTTCTGGTAGACGGGATGACGCAACTGCCGACGCCGTTCGCGAACTTCGCCATGGTGACCCAGCAGCCGATACATCGTGCGGATCGAGCAATGATAGACGCCGGCATCCAGCAGCGTGGCGTAGATTTCCGCGGGGGCCTGATCCGCGAAACGCGGCGCGTGAAGCAGGTCCAACACCACCTGTTGTTGCGCGCCTGTCAGCGCACGGGCTGGCCTCGACCGTGCGCGACGGACAGGTGGTGGCGCGATCAATCGGATGCGCCGCCGGTGCATGCTGGCACGCGATACCCCAAGCGCGGCGCAGACACCGGTGGTCAGACCGGGGGGCGGCGCCAGTGACACCACGGTGTCCGTCAGGGCGCGTCGGCTTTGGATGTCAGCGGCATACCCAGCAAGGCTGCCACTTTTTTTGACTGTCGATGATCGCCTCGGCGCGAGCCAGACGCTGGATGAGGCGGGCGTTGGTACGCTGTAACAGGACGACCTCGGTGGTCAGTGGGTTGGGCGTGGCGGTCCTCGGACCGCGCTTGCCGGGACACAATGCGCCCAGAGCACCGGCGTCGCGCTGACGGCGCCAATCCGACAAGGTCGAGGAGTAGAGTCCTTCGCGGCGCAGAAGGGCCCCGGTAGCACCCGTACCGGTGGCGCGGTCAATATCAGCCAGGATGCGCAGCTTGTCCTTCGCGGTGAATGTTCGGCGGCCGGGGCGTGCTGACAACTCGGGCGAGGTCGAAACCGGTGCCCCCACGACCGTCGGCCTACGGCCTCCGCTCATCGCGGCACCGTCATCAGTATCGTCGTTCGGCGTCTGAACCATGGGCATGAGCGAGATCCTTCCGCCCCATAGGGTCTAAACTTCAAGGGGGCCTGTGTCTCACCGTCATTGGCACGGACGGAACATAGCCAAGTCGCGAACCCGTTGCTCACGTTGCAAACGGATGCGGATTGCCCAGACCCGCTTGGGCTTCGAGTGGGGGCTCTGGGCCAACGAAGCGCCCTGTGTTCCACGGCACGTGCGTGAGGGAGTGGAACGGACGAATTCTCGTCTTGCATGGCAACTCTCCCGAGCCGCAGAAGCGCGGCGCAGGGAAATGTCAGTCCGCTTCTACAGTTAGGCGCAGGCGGTCCTTTCGATGAACAATCGCGTGGCGTAAGTCAGCTTGTGCCCCCGCGCGCCCCGTGCATCAGTCTTCCCAACCGAAAAGGACCGTCCCGTGCCCGTGGAGAAAGTCGAGACCCTGATCGTCGGCGGTGGCCAAGCCGGCCTGATGATGAGCGCCCAGCTCCGCCAGCGCGGCCGGTCTCACCTCATCCTGGAACGCCACCGCATCGCTGAACGCTGGCGCACCGAGCGCTGGGACGCGCTGCACGCCAACGGCCCCGCTTGGCACGACCGCTTCCCCGACCTCTCCATCGCCGGCGTCGACCCCGACGGCTTCGCCTCGCGCGACCAGATGGCGGACTACTTCACCGCCTATGCCGCCCACATCGCCGCCCCGATCCGCTGCGGCGTCGCCGTGACCGCGCTGCACCGCAAGCCGGACGGCACCGGCTTCCATGCCGAAACCTCCGCCGGCCCGATCGAGGCCACCAATGTCGTGGCCGCCACCGGGCCATTCCAGCGCGGCATCATCCCGCCCCTGGTGCTGCCGGACCCCAGCATCACGCAGATGCACTCCACCGCCTACCGCAACCCCAACCGGTTGCCGCCCGGCGCCGTACTGGTGGTCGGCGCCGGCTCCTCCGGCACCCAGATCGCCGACGAGCTATCGCGCGCCGGCCGCCGCGTCTATCTGTGCGTCGGCCAGCATGAGCGCCCGCCGCGACGCTATCGCGGCAAGGACTACTGCTTCTGGCTGGGCGTCCTGGGCCTATGGGACGCCGAGACCCGCGACCCGGCGAAGGCGCACGTCACCATCGCGGTCAGCGGCGCCTACGGTGGTTACACCATCGACTTCCGCCACTTGGCCGCGCGCGGAATCACGCTGCTGGGCCGGGCGGACGCCTTCGCCGACGGCGTGATGCACTTCGCCACCGGTCTGGCGCGCGATCTCGCGGCAGGCGACGCGAACTATCTTTCCCTGCTCGACGCGGCCGACGCCTACGCGGCGCGCGAAGGCCTCGATCTGCCGGAGGAGCCGACGGCGCGTGTGGTGGAATCGGAGCCGTCCTGCGTCACCGCCCCGATCCTGCGGCTCGACCTAAGCGATGCCGGGATAACCACGATCATCTGGGCGACCGGATTTGCGTTCGATTTCGGCTGGTTGCAGGTCGGAGCGTTGGACACGCGCAGGGCACCGG
>DATAZJ010000235.1:0-4296 GCA_036272115.1 Rhodopila sp.
AAACCGGCGCAGGCGGCGATGGTGGCGATCCCCAGGCCACCGCGCCAGTGGCCGACGAAGCGGTTGGCGGCCTGGAATAGTTCCTTGCTCATGCCGGTGCGGGAGGCGATGGCGCCCATCAGCAGGAACATCGGGATCACGCCGAAGGTGTAGTCGGTAACGATCCGCATGCTGGTCTGGCCGACCATTTTCAGTGCCGGCTCGCCGCCGACGAGGTAGCCGAAGCCGGTGACGCCGACGAGGCCCATCGCCATGCCGACCGGCACGCGCAGCAGCATCAGGGCGAACAGCACCACGAAGCCGATGATGGCAACGGTATCGGGCGAAATATCCATCGTTACTCGACCGCCTGTGGGGTGTGCGCGGAGGCCACGTCCTCGGGGTGGAAGATCAGCCGGTAGGTGCGGATGGCGATCAGCAGCACGGCGGAGACGTCGCCCAGCCATGCCACCAGCGCGAACGGCCAGGTCGGGATGCGCAGGTCGTAGGTCAGCACATTCTCCTGCATCGTCAGCCTGACCTTGTCGAACAGCATGATGGTCTGGACCGTCACGACAAACAGCAGCACCAGGGTGGCGAAGATGTCGATCCAGCGCTTGCCGCGCGGCCCCGCCGCCGACCACACCAGATCGACGGTGATGTGGGTGCCGCGATAGCTGGTCGCGGCGATGCCCCAGAAGATCAGAATCCCCAGCAGCAGCTTGCCGAAATCATAGCTGTCGGGGATCGAGACGGCGAAGAAATAGCGCAGCAGGACGCTGACGAAGATATCGACCGCGACAATGCCGACGAAGGCCGCGGCCAGCCACTCGATCGTATCGATGAAGCGATCCATCAGGCTGACCGGCGGCATGGTACGGGCTTTCCTATTCGGCGAGGGCGTCGTGTTTCTTCAGGTCGGCCTTGAGGTCGGACAGCACCTTGTCGGCATTCGGCACCTTGGACGCCCATTGCGCGGTCAGCGGTGCGGCGGCCTTGCGCCAGGCGGCGACCTGCTCCGGCGTCAGCGTGTAGACGTCGTGGCCGGATTCGGCGGCGATCTTTGCGCGGCCGCCGTGCTCGAAATCGGCCCATGGGCTGGCGACCTTCTCGGCCCATTCGCTGGTGCAATGGTGGTCGATCACGGTGCGCTGGGCGGGCGACATCGCGTTGTATTTGGCCTTGTTCATCGCCCAGACGAAGGTGGTGGTGAACATCGGCGAATCCATGTCGTATTTCAGCACCTTGTCGATGCCGAACAGCCCCAGCGAGCCCCAGGGGAAGATAATCGTGTTGGCGACGCCGCGTTCCAGGACCTCGCGCGCCTCGGGGGCGGAGGATTGCACGTTGGTGCCGCCCAGCAGGGTGACGAAGGCGCCTTGGGTGGCGTCGCCGGGGCGGACCTTGTCGCCCTTGATGTCGGTGGGCAGCAGGATCTTGTGACGGGAGTGGAACGCCTCGGGGTCCAGCACGAAGGCAAAGCAGAAATGGGTGTCGGCCATCTCCTTGGCGGCATAGGGGCGGTACCATTCGTCGAATGCGGCCGATCCGCCCTTGGCGTTGGCGAACAGGAACGGCAGTTCACCGGCGGCAATGATGGGGAAACGGCCGGGCTGGTAGCCGGGATTGACGTAGGCCAGGTCGGCGATGCCGTCGCGGGCCATGTCGTAATGGTCCATGGCTTTGCCGAGCTGTTCGGAGGGGAACAGGATGGCTTTGATGGTGCCGCCGGATTCTTTCGTGATGTCGGCGGCCCAGGCGACCAAAGCGGGGTTGAGGGGATGCGCCGGCGGCACCCACGACGACATTTTAAGGGTGACGGTCTTGTCCTGCGCCTGGGCAGGCCGCGGGGCAGGGGATACGGCCAATAGCAGGGCGGCGGCGGTTATGGCCGCGAGGCGGCGGATCGACATACACGTTTCTCCCGTTCGCCGGTCCGGCCGGCTGTTGTGCCGACCCTGATAGCTTGGTCGGCGGGCGGTTGGCTACCGCTCTGTCATGGGTTTTTTAGCGCCTTGCCGCGACGCTGCCGGATCAGCACAATCGCCGCCGAGGGAACGGTATCACTGTCAGGGATTCCATCGATGCGCCTTCGCCTGCTGGCCGCCTTGTGCGGTCTGACGATCCTCGCTTCCGTGCCGGCGCCGGCGCAGACGTTGCATGTCGCGTTACGTGAGGACCCCGATATTCTCGATCCGACGCTGGCGCGATCGTATGTCGGGCGCATCGTGTTCGCCGGGCTGTGCGACAAGTTATTCGACATCGATGAAAACCTGCACATCGTGCCGCAACTGGCGCTTTCGTACGAATGGGCGGATCCGAAGACGCTGATCCTGCATTTGCGGCCGAACGTGACCTTCCAGGATGGCGAGCCGTTCGACGCGGCGGCGGTGAAGTATGGGCTGGAACGTCATCTGACGATGCAGGGTAGTTTCCGCAGGGCCGAAATCAGTGTGATCGACCATGTGGAGGTGGTCGATCCGTTGACCGTGCGGCTGGTGCTGAAATCGCCGTCGTCGCCGTTGCTGGCGATCCTGACGGATCGGGCCGGGATGATCGTCGCGCCGAAGGCGGCGCAGGCCGAGGGCAAGGATTTCGGGCTGCATCCGGTGTGCAACGGTCCGTTCAAGTTCGCCGAACGGGTGGCGCAGGACCGTATCGTGCTCGATCGGTTCCCCGGCTATTGGGACGCCAAGGACATTCATTTCGACCGGGTGATCTACCAGCCGATGCCTGACAGCGCGGTACAGGATGCCAATCTGCGGGCCGGCAGCATCGACCTGGCGGAGCGGGTGCTGCCCACGGATGTCGCGGAACTCAAGAAGGATTCGAAGCTGCGCATCGTGACCGGTCCGTCGATGTGGTATGACGGGATCACCTTCAACCTGGCGAACGGCAGTCAGTCCAAGGCGCCGATCGGCCAAAGCGCGCTGCTGCGGCAGGCGTTCGAAGCGGCCATCGATCGCCAGGCGCTGAGCCAGGTGGTGTTCAATGGCCTGTATGCGCCGACCGTCCAGGCGGTTCCGCCGTCCTCGCCGTTCTATGTGCCGGGCTTCGAGGCGCCGCCGCGCGACCTGGCCAAGGCCATTGCGCTGGTCAAGCAGTCGGGCGTGCCGACGCCGATCCAGGTGACCATGAACGTGCCGAACTCGCCGGAGAATTCGCAGCAGGCCGAGGTGATCCAGTCGATGGTGCGCGACGCCGGCTTCGACCTGAAGATCAACCTGATCGAGTTCGCGTCCTCGCTGGCCGCCGCTACGAGGGGTGATTTCCAGTCCTATCTGATCGGCTGGTCAGGCCGAGCGGACGCGGATGGGGATCTGTATGTGTTTTTGCATAGCGGGGCGGGGCAGAATGACGGGCATTATTCCAATCCGGTCGTCGATACGGCGCTGGATACCGCCCGCACGCTGACAGACATTGCCGCTCGTCGCGCGCAATACGCGACGATGCTCGCTCAGGAGCGCAAGGACCTGCCGATCATCTATCTGTTCCATCCCGTCAACATCGTCGCGTTGTCGACGAAGATCGCGGGATTTCGGGCCATTCCCGATGGCATGATCCGGCTGCAAGGGTTGTCGGAGTCGAAATGAGGTCGGGTTCAAAATGAGGTTGGGGCGGCGGATTGCGCAGATCGTTCCGACGCTGATCCTGGTCAGCGTGCTGGTGTTCTGCCTGCAGCAGTTGATGCCCGGCGATCCCGCCGTGGTGCTGGCGGGGGAGGAGCGGGGCGATCCGCGGGTGCTGGCGCAGATCCGGTCGGAGCTGTGGCTGGACCGGTCGTTGCCGGTGCAGTACCTGCACTGGGTCGGCAACGTGATGCAGGGCAATCTGGGTTATTCGTGGCATACGCGGGAGCCGGTCGCTTTGTTGATCGAGGAGAAGCTGCCGGTGACCGCTCAGTTGGGGGTCATGGCGTTCATTATCGCTGTGCTGATCGGGGTGCCGGCGGGGGTGGTGGCGGCGGTCAAGCGCAACGGGCCGTGGGATTATATCGCCAACGCGATCGGGCTGGCCGGGCTGTCGATGCCGAATTTCTGGCTGGGGATCATGTTGATCCTGCTGGTGTCGGTCGATCTGGGGTGGTTGCCGCCATCGGGCTACGTGCCGTTGACCCAGGATGTGTGGCGGTCGCTGGCGACGACGATCATGCCGGCGTTCGTGCTGGGGAACGCCATCGCGGCGATCCCCGCGTACTGGCGCAAATCCGGACGGAACTTTGGCTGGACCGGTCGTTGCCGGTGCAGTATTTGCACTGGGTCGGCAATGTGGTGCAGGGCAACCTGGGCTACTCCTGGCGGACCCGCCAGCCGGTGA
>DATAZJ010000236.1:0-2041 GCA_036272115.1 Rhodopila sp.
CGCTGTTTCGCCCGACTACCCGCGAAGCCTTCCAGTCCCTGCTTGGCCTCGGGCTGACCGACGCGCTGCGCGCGGTCACCGACGAGCCGAACCAGTACACCTTCTGGGACTACCAGGCCGGCGCCTGGCAGAAGAACCACGGCCTGCGCATCGACCATTTGCTGCTGTCGCCCCAGGCCAGCGACCGGCTGATCGATGTCGGCGTCGACAGCTACGTCCGCGCCTGGGAAAAACCGTCCGACCATGTGCCGGTCTGGGCCGATCTGGATTTCGAGACAGCCTGAGGGGCTCTGCTTTCCCCTCCACTCCGTCCAATCCCGCCCGAGATCAGTCCCGGCGCCCCTGCACCCAGTGCTCGAGCATCTGCAGTGCCATCGCACGGTCGTCCTCGGACGCCTTGGCGATCGCGTTGTTGTAGCTTTCCTTGATCCAGACCTCGTCCTGGGTCGCGCTGTCACGCGCCAGGGTCAGCCACATCAGGCCGCGGGCGGCCTGCCGCGGCAACTGATTGCCGTTGAACAGCATCTGCCCGAGCAGGGCCTGCGCCTGGTGCTGGCCCTTCTGGGCGGCCAGACCGAGCCAGCGCGCGCCATAGCGCACATCGTCCCGCGAGGTGCCGCGGCCATCGAGGTACAACCGACCCAGATCGTATTGCGCGTCGGCATTGCCGAAATACGACGCGGCGTAGGAGAACATCTCCCTCGCCCGCTCCGGATCCGACTTGATCTTCGAATTGGGAATGCCGTTGAGGTAATAGCGCCCGAGCGCCACGAAGGCGTTGGCCACGATGGCCGATTGCGGCGCCGACGGGTTGTCTTCGGCATGGGCATTGGCGATGCGGCTGAAATAGTCGAACGCCCGCAGATCGTCCTGGGTGACCCCGTTGCCGTCGGCATACATCCGGCCGAGTTTCCACTGCGAGACCGGATCTTCGACGGCGTACGCGCTCGCCGGGCCCAGCGAAGTCTCATGGGTGACCGACGGAACCACCTTTTTCAGCGCGCCCGCGGCGCCAATGGCGGGCTGGGCGGCGGCCACCGGAATCGCCGAATCCTGATTGACCGGGGCGCCGTCGAAGGCGAATCCGGCTGAGGCCACCGGTGCGGCCCCCAGCATCAACGCAAGAATGATACGCCTAGATGTCCGCATAACACTGTTTCTCGTACGCAGCACCCGGATGGGTCACAGCACCATCCACCGCCGGCCCAACCTGCTGGGCATATTTCCACAGCGCACCTGATGTGTGGTTAGTCGCGCGGGGTTGCCATTTGGTCTTACGTTCGGCCAATTCTTTATCGGTCAACTTTACGTTAAGCGTGCCGGTGTCGGCGTCGATCTCGATGATGTCGCCGTCCTGCAACAGCGCGATCGGGCCGCCGACCGCCGCTTCCGGCCCGACATGGCCGATGCAGAAGCCGCGGGTGGCGCCGGAGAACCGGCCGTCGGTGATCAGGGCGATCTTGCCGCCCATGCCCTGCCCGGTCAGCGCCGCGGTGGTCGAGAGCATTTCCCGCATGCCGGGACCGCCGCGCGGCCCCTCATAGCGGATCACGATGACCTCGCCCTCTTTGTAGGTTTTGTTCTGGACGGCCTCGAAGGCGTCTTCTTCGCGATCGAAGCAGCGGGCCGGACCGGTAAATTTCAAACCCGACATACCCGCAACTTTCACGATCGCACCTTCTGGCGCGAGATTCCCCTTCAAGCCCACCACACCGCCGGTGACGGTGATCGGCTTGTCGGCGGAACGCACCACGTCCTGGTGCGGATTCCATTTCACGCTTTTGAGGTTTTCGGCGATCGTGCGGCCCGTGACGGTCAAGCAATCCCCGTGCAGGTGGCCATTATCGAGCAACGTTTTCATCAGAAGCGGTATGCCGCCAACTTCAAACATGTCTTTGGCAACATAACGGCCGCCCGGCTTCAAATCCGCGACATATGGAGTCTTTTTGAAGATTTCGGCGACGTCGAACAGGTCGAACTTGATGCCGCATTCGTGGGCGATCGCCGGCAAGTGCAGCGCAGCATTGGTCGAGCCGCCGGA
>DATAZJ010000237.1:0-1966 GCA_036272115.1 Rhodopila sp.
GAACTGATCAACAGACCCTTGGCGTCGTAGGGATTGGAGGGCATCACGACCTTGATGCCGCAGACGTGGGTGAAAATACCTTCCGGGCTCTGCGAATGCGTCTGACCGCCGCGGATGCCGCCACCGCAGGGCGTCCGGATGGTCACGGCGGCCGAGAATTCGCCCGCGGTCCGATGGCGCAGGCGCGCCAGCTCGCTGACCACCTGGTCGAAGGCCGGGTAGATGTAGTCCGCAAACTGAATTTCGGCGACGGGTTTCAGTCCGTTCACGCCCATGCCGATGGCCGCGGCGACGATGCCCCCTTCGGCGATCGGCGTGTCCAGGACCCGCTGTTCGCCGTACTTCCTCTGCAATCCATCCGTGCAGCGGAAAACGCCGCCGAAGTAACCGATGTCCTCGCCCATGATCACGACGCGCGGATCGCGCCCGAGCATGATGTCCATCGCCGAATTGAGCGCCTGCACCATGTTCATGTGCGCCATGGTTCAGCCTTCCTTGTGAATGAAGCGCGCTTCGCGCTCCAACGCGGCGGCATCCTGCGATCCGTCGGGGACACGCGCCTCACCCATCCTTCTGAGTTCCTCGCGCTGACGTTCCAGGTGCGGGGGGATCTTCGCATAGACATCGTCGAACATCGTCGCCGGATCCAGCTTCGGCCCCTCGGACATCGTGCCGTAACCGATGGCCTCCTTCCAACAGGCCGCCACGTGCGCCTCCAGCTCTTTCTCCAGTTGCGAGTGCCGCTGCACCGACCATTCGCCCAGCGCCACCAGGTGTTCCTTGAGACGCTCGATGGGATCACCCAACGGCCAGGACTTCCACTCGTCCCTGGGACGGTAGCGTGCCGGATCGTCGCTGGTCGAATGCGCCGCGGCCCTATAGGTAACCAACTCGATCAGCGTCGGGCCGCCGCTGTTGCGCGCGCGTTCCGCGGCCCAGCGGGTGACCGCGTTGACGGCGAGAAAGTCATTGCCGTCGACGCGGATTCCCGGCATCCCATAGCCCAGCCCGCGGGCGGCGAAGGTGCTCTGTTCACCCCCGGCAAAACCCTGGAACGTCGAGATCGCCCACTGGTTGTTGACGATATTGAGTATTACCGGCGCCCGGTAGACTTCCGCGAAAGTCATGGCATGGTGGAAATCCGCCGCGGCGCTTGCGCCCTCGCCGATCCAGCTGGCGGCGATCCGGTCCTCGCCCTTGATCGCGGCCGCCATCGCCCAACCCACCGCCTGCGGAAACTGTGTGGTCAGGTTGCCCGAGATCGAGAAAATATTGCCGCTGCCCCACTGGTACATAATGGGCATCTGCCGCCCTTTGCACATGTCGCGGGTGTTGGAAAGACACTGGCACATCAGGTCCACCAGGCTGCGCCCGCGGACGATGTGCAGACCCTGGTTGCGGTACGACGGAAACAGCATGTCGCCGGGCTGCAGCGCCATGGCCTGCGCGACGGAGACTGCCTCCTCCCCCGTCGACTTCATGTAGAACGAGATTTTTCCCTGCCGCTGCATGCGCTGCATGCGGTCGTCGAAAATCCGGTTCAGGAGCATGTGGCGCAGACCCACCTGCAGATCCTCGGGCTCCAGGTGGGGGTTCCACGGCCCGACCGCCCGATGGCTTTCGTCGAGGACGCGCACCATATCGACCGCCAGCCGCTCCATATCCCGCGCCGCAGCGGTCACCTCGGGACGCGGTACCGCGCCCGCCGGCGAGATGCGAACGTAGCTGAAGTCGGGCCGGTCGCCCGGACGAGCGGGCGGATTCGGGACATGCAGGCGCGATCGTTGCGTCATAGGACCCCAATACTACTGGCGCCGCCCGCCACAGACGTTCCAATTTTTGCGCCCGGGTGGCAAAGAGCGCACGAATCATTGCACAAACAGGGGTCTGCCAAGAGTTTCAATGCGCCGGACCCCTGAACCTCGCAATCACCGTTCCCATTCCAGCCGGGCGCAGCGCCGCGCCC
>DATAZJ010000238.1:0-17273 GCA_036272115.1 Rhodopila sp.
ATCGCGGCAGTGGTTCAGGAGCGGCAAAAAACCAGGGATTGGGAGCCGTCCGAATTCGCGGGGGGATCGCATCCCCCGCTGGGTCCATTTATTGGGGCGGCATCTCGCCTCTGATCGCATGACTCACTGGTTCGGTGATTCCACCTTGTGGATCGCGCGCCAGTATCGCGCATCAGAGAAGCGCGATACGTCGCAATTTTGTCCGAGTGGCAGGTTCACGCGGGAAATCGCGGTCACCTCGTGACTCGCGCTTTACCGCGATCGGGCACTAGCGGTCCGATCCCGACAGAAGCATCCCCATGCGGTCGGGTGAATCGGCCAACAAAATCAAAGACCACTAGCTTCGGTACGACCCGTTGATGTCGATGTAGCCGTGTGTCAGGTCGCAGGTCCACGCGGTCGCTGACCCGCGGCCCAGGCCGATATCGATGGCGATTTCGACCTCCTTGCCCTTCATGTGCGCGACCACCGGTGTTTCGTCGTAGCCGGGGATCACCGCGCCTTCTTTGGCCATCCATACGCCGCCGACGCCGATCGACAGCTTGTCGCGGTCCGCCGGCTCGCCGGATTTGCCGACCGCCATGACGATGCGGCCCCAATTGGCGTCCTCACCGGCGATCGCCGTCTTCACCAGCGGTGAATTCGCCACCGCCATGGCGATCTTCTTGGCCGATCGCGCGTTGACCGCGCCGGTGACGTCGATCCGCACACGCTTCTGCGCGCCTTCGCCGTCGCCCGTTACCTGCAATGCGAGGTCCAGCAGCAGGTCGTTCAACGCTCGGGCGAAACCGGCCAGCATGCGGTTGCGCGCGGCGTTGCCGTCCGCCGGCGGGATGCGCGGGTGCTTCGCCTGTCCGGTCGCGATCAGCAGCACCGTGTCCGATGTCGAGGTATCGGAGTCCACCGTGGTGCAGTTGAAGCTGCCGTCGACGCCTTTTTTCAGCATCGCTTGCAGCGCGTCGGCCGGGATTTTCGCATCGGTGAAGACGAAGCACAGCATTGTCGCCATGTCCGGCGCGATCATCCCGCTGCCCTTGGCGATGCCGGTAATACGCACCTGTGCGTCGCCGATTTGTGCCACCCGGGTCGCTGCCTTGGGAAACGTGTCGGTGGTCATGATGCCGCGGGAAGCGGCTTCCCAGTTGTCCTCGGTCAGCGCCGCCTGCAGCGCCGGCAGCACGGCGACCAATTTCTCGTGCGGCAACACTTCGCCGATCACGCCGGTGGAGGCGACGAACACCTGCTTCGCCGGACATCCGGCCAGCTTGGCCGCGGCCGCGGCCGTCGCGGCGCAGGCATCGCGCCCTGCCTTGCCGGTGAATACGTTGGCATTGCCCGCGTTCACCACGACCATCCTGGCCTTTCCGCCTTTCAGCGAAGCCCGGCACCAGTCCACGGGCGCGCCCGGGCATTTGTTGGAGGTAAAGACGCCGGCGACGGAGCTGCCGGCGGCGACCTCCATCATCACCACGTCGGTGCGGTTCTGGTAGCGGATGCCCGCCGCGGTGGCGGACAGGCGGACGCCGGCCAGTGGCGGCAACTCGGGCAGCGGTACAGCCAGTGGAGACACGGCGGTCGCCATCGGTTTCTCCCCTTTCAGGTCTTCTTTTCGATCCGGACGCTTATTTCGCGGGCGGTGGCTCCGCGGTGTCGGTTGCCTTCACCGGTGAGCCGTCCATGTTGAATTTCTCCACCGTCACCGCTGCCCTGGCCTGGGCCACTTCCTTCTGCACGGCGTCCTGGACCATTTGCTGGCGCAGTTCGTCACGTTTCTCCTCGAATGTCGGCGGCGGCGTCGTGCGGCGTCCCAGGGTCTGGATGACATGCCAGCCGAACTGGGTCTTCACGGGTACGGGTGTGACTTCGTTGTCCTTCAGTGCGAAGGCGGCATCGGCGAACTCGGGCACCATGTCGGTCTTCTTGAAGTAACCCAGGTCTCCGCCTTGCGCAGAGGCGCCCGGGTCCTTGCTGTATTGTTTCGACAAAGCCGCGAAGTCGGCGCCTTTCTGCAGTTCGGCGATGATCTTCTTCGCGGTGGCTTCGTCGTCGACCAGGATATGCCGCGCGTGAACCTCGACCTCGCCGGGCTTGCCGGCGAATTCCTTGTCGTAAAGCGCCTTGACGGCGGCATCGGTGATTTGCGGGCGCACCAGCTTGGAGAGCAGCGCCGTGGCCAGCGCCCGATCTTCTGCCATCTGCACCGTGCGCTGCACTTCGGGGTCCTTGTCGACCCCGGTTTTATGAGCTTCGGCGACCAGCGCCTGTTCATCCACCAACTGGTCGAGCAGCATCGGGTAGAGTTGCTGTTGCGGCATGGTGCGCGCCTGGGCCGGCAGAGCCTGAGCCGCGGCCTGCACGTCGCTGGCGTGGATCGGCTGGCCATTGACCTTTGCCACCACCGGATCGGGGGCCGTCTCCGCCAGGGCCGCCCCAGCGGTCACCATGGTGAGAACAGCCGCCGCGGCGAGAAGGCGGCGGGCTGGCGGCCCAAACGAGCAGTCCGCGAAAAACGGCATGAAAACCCCTGAAGATTTATCCGGCGTGCTTATGACCGAAGCCGGGATGGCTCACAAGGCGGTGAATCCCGGTGGCTGGGATCTGCCGTTCTCCATGGCGGGCGAACGTCGGATTTGCGGTGCCAGGTCATTGTTCTCGATAGTGTTGTCGGCAGGTCCCTTATCGGGACCGTGGTGCCACCGGGGCGGCGACGTCCAGCTTCGGGCCATTGTCGATCTCGGACCCGTCGAGATTGAAACGGTGGATCGCCAGTTGGCTCTTGGCGTTGGCGATTGCCCGTTGAACCGCCGCGGCCAAAAGCTCCTGCTTCAATTGATCATGGACCTCGGAGTAGCTTGGCGGGGCGACCAGGCGGCGTTCCTCGACCTTGATCACGTGCCAGCCGAATTCGTTCTTGATCGGGTTGGGCGCGACCTGGCCAGGCTGCAAGGAAAACGCGACGTCGGCGAAGGCGGGCCAGACCTGCTCCCGCCGGAAGAACCCCAGGTCGCCGCCCTTGACGGCATCGGGGTCTTTGCTGACCAGGCGGGCGACGGTGGCGAAATCGGCGCCTTTCTTCAGGTCTTCCAATACTTTGCGCGCCTCGGCCTCGGTGGTGACCAGGATGTGGCGGGCGCGGACTTCCTCGGTGGCCGGGCGATTGGCGAATTCCTGGTTGTAGCGCGCGCGGATCGCCTGTTCGGTCACCTGTGGCGCCGCGACCTCCCCAAGGTAGGCGCCTTCCAGGATCTGGTCGGTCGCGGCCTGGATCTCGTGCTGGACTTTCTTCTTCTGATCCAGGCCTTGCCGCTCGGCCATCATCACCAGCGCCTCGTGGTCGATCATGCGGTCCAGCAGCACGGGGTAGACGGTGTCGAACGGCATGCCGCGTAAATTTGGCGGCAGGGTCTTCAACGCTTCCCCCAAGTCGCTGAGGTAGATCAGATGACCCTCGACGCTGCCGACGACGGGGTTGGCCTGGCCTGTCTGCGGCGCCGCGGTGTCGGGCTGCGTGGCAACCGAACCTGGTGCGATTCCCAGTTCCGGAGGGGGAGAGGCGGTGGATTGCGCCAGCGCGGCGATCGGTGCCGTCAAGGTGCATGCCAGCATGAGGCCTAGGCAAAAAAGCGAGACGGGTGTGCGCATCGATGCTCCTGCGATACCGTCGGACAGCCGGTGAAGGGCGGCCGAAACACGCGGGGCGCAGCTATGCCCGGTCATGGCCGGCAAGGCCAGAGAAAGCTACAGGTGCCAGTCGTTTCGACCTCTGGGCGTTCCAGTTTTCGAAGGCCGGATTTCGTAAGGGATGAATAGCTGGCCAACGCAACCGATACGAATGTCGGCCTGGTGGATGGCCGATGTTCAAAGGACAATGATTCCGGTCGTGTGTTAACCGCCTGTTAAGCAGTTATCGGCATATGTGCCGATGTCAGACAGGCCGATGTCGACAGGCCGATGTCAGACAGGCCCGTGCCGAAATCGCCTCCCGCGGGAACGATGCAATCACGGCAGGATCATTGCCATGTCAGTCGGCGGCGTCAGCAATCACCTGTACTACT
The DNA here is from genome assembly GCA_036272115.1 of Rhodopila sp. GTDB lineage: Bacteria > Pseudomonadota > Alphaproteobacteria > Acetobacterales > Acetobacteraceae > Rhodopila. Next base: position 4,056 of record DATAZJ010000238.1, read on the forward strand.
TGACCGCGACCCAGCTCTCCGCTCTCAACAGCACGCAGGTTGCGTCCCTCAGCGCCAGCAACATCGCGGGACTGTCTGCACAGCAGGTAGCGGCGTTCTCGACCGCGGCGATACGGGCCTTCAGCAGCGCGGATTTCGCCGCCTTGTCCGCGACCCAGGTCGCCGCCCTGACGCGCACACAACTGGCGGCCTTGCAAACGGGGCAGATCGCCGCCTTGTCCACCGCGACACTCGGTGGGTTCAGCACCGGACAGATCGCCGCGCTGACGACCGCGGGAGTTGCCGCACTGACCGCCACGCAGGTCGCGGCGCTGACCAGCACGCAGACCCAGGCACTCGCAGGGGGACAGGTCGCCGCGCTCGGGACCGCGCAAATCGCGACGCTGGCCGCGGCGCAACTGACGACACCACAGATCGCCGCTCTCAAAACCATCCAGATCGCCGCGTTGACCTCGGCGCAGGTCGGAGGGTTGACGACGGCACAGATTGGCGTGCTGACCTCTGCCCAGGTGGCGGCGATATCGAGCACCGGGCTGGCTGCGCTGACGGCCACGCAGATGGGGGCGCTGTCGACGGCTGGGATCGCCGGGCTCGGAGCCGCCAACCTGGCCGTGCTGTCGTCCAGCCAGATCGCCGGGCTGGGCCAGACACAGCTTGTGGCGCTGCATGCCGCGCAAATTGGCGCGCTATCGACCGGGACACTGAATGCACTGACCAGTTCGGAACTGGCGTCGCTTTCGACCGCTGATATCGCGGCGCTGACCACGACCCAGGTGGCGGCGTTCACGTCAACACAGATCAATGCGCTGACGGCAACCCAGGTCTCGGCGTTGCGCTCGGTGCAGGTCGCGGCGTTGTCGACCGCTTCGGCAAGCGCGCTGGGCACGGGTCAGATCGCCGCGCTGTCGGCTGCCGGGATCATCGGCCTTTCGACCAGCGCGATCGCGGCCCTGTCGACCGACCAGATCCAGGCCGTGTCGGCGGCTGCCGTTGCCGCGCTGGCCACCAACCAGGTTCAGTCGCTGTCGGCGGCGCAGGCCGATGCCCTGACCACGGCGCAGATCGCCAGCCTGCAATCGGCGCAGGCCGGGGCGCTGCCCGCCGCGGCGGTGGCGTCGCTGACAAACGCGCAAGTGGCGGCTTTCCGACCTGCCTCCCTCGCCGGGTTCGGTACCGCCGCGACCAGCGCCTGGAGCACAACGCAGCTTGCCGCGCTGACGACCGCCCAGATACCGTCCCTCAGCACGCGGACCATCGCGGCCCTGACCACCGGCCAGATCGGCGGCCTGGGCACCACCCAGCTTGCCGCGCTGACCAGAGTCCAGGCAGCGGCCCTGTCATCCAGCATCGCCGTGGCGCTGACCAACGCGCAGCTTGCCGCGCTGACGACCAGCGCGGTTGGCGGCCTCGGTTCGGCGGACCTGGCGGGGTTCAGCACAGCGCAATTCGCCGCGTTCACGCCGGCCCAGCTTGCCGCGCTGACCTCGACACAGATCGGCGCGATTCCAAGCGGCACCGCCGATGCGCTGACCACCGCACAGCTTCGGTCGTTGTCGCCGGCGGGGATTGCGGGGTTCTCCGGCAATGCCTTGGCCGGTCTGAGCACAACCCAGTTCACATCGCTGACCAACGGTCAGATCGGTGCCCTGGGGGCCGCCCAGGTCGCGGCGCTGACCTCGGACCAGATCGCCGCCTTGTCGACATCGCAGTTGGGTGCGCTGTCGCCCGCCGGTGTGGGCGGCCTGAATTTGACGACGGTCCTGGCCCAGGTCGGTACGTTATCGCCCAACCAGATCTCGGGGCTGACGGTCACCCAAATCGCCGCGATGCCCAGCGAGTCGATTACCGCGCTGACGAACTACCAACTGGCCGCCTTGTCGACGGGCGGGATCGCGGCCCTGTCGACCGCGACCATCGCCGGCCTCGACACCAGGGTCGCGGCGTTGGCGACCGGCCAATTGATGGCCCTGACATCAACCCAGATCGCCGCGCTGCCCACGGACGGATTGGCCGCCCTGTCGACCACCCAGATCGGAGCGCTATCGTTTTCCGGCATGCTGGGGCTGGGCACGGCGCAAGTCGCCACGCTGTCGGTGGCCCAGATCGGCGCTTTGAGCGGACAGCAGCTACAGGCGCTGGGATCGGCCGAGATCGGCGCGCTGTCGGCCACGCAGATCGGCAACCTGAGCTCGGCGCAGGTGTCCGGGCTGACCCCCACACAGCTTGCGGCCATGACCACGGACCAGATCGCCGCGTTCAACGCCAATGCCGCCGGGCTGGAGACGGACCAGATTCCCAGCCTCTCGACCGACGATATCGCGGCGCTGAGCACCGGCGCCTACAGCGCCCTTGGCAGTGACGACATTCAGGCGCTGTCGACGTCGCAGATCGCGGCGATTTCTCCGGCGCAGTTGGCCGCCGGGGCCGCCACGCAGTTGGCGGCGTACACCCGATTGCAGTTGTTCGAGATGACTCCGGCGCAATTGAGCGGGCTGTACGGGTAGTCGGGCTGTACGGGTTGTATTGTGCGCGCGGGTGGAATCACCGATGCGGTGAAGCGCGTTACAGCATCCGTTGCAGGATCAGTTTCTGCACGTCGGAGGTGCCTTCGTAGATCTGGCACACCCGGACATCGCGATAAATCCGCTCTACCGGATAGTCGGCCAGGAAACCGTAGCCGCCCAGGGTCTGGATGGAGGCGGTGCAGATCGCCTCGGCGGCTTCGGAGGCGAACAGCTTGGCCATGCAGGCGGCTTCCAGGGCGGGCTTGCCCTCGGCTTTCAGGCGGGCGGCGTAGAGCGTGAGTTGCCGAGCGGCTTCCAGCCGGGTCTTTGCGTCGGCCAGGCGGAAGCCGACGGCCTGGAAATCGATGATGGCGCCGCCGAAGGCTTTACGCTCACGGGCGTAGTTGATGGCGTAGTCCAGCGCGGCTCGGGCCATGCCGACACTTTGGGCGGCGATGCCGATGCGGCCGCTTTCCAGGGTGGAGAGGGCGATCTTGTAGCCTTCGCCTTCGGCGCCGATGCGCTGGTCTTCCGGCACTTCCATGTCCTCGAACGCCAGGGCGCAGGTGTCGGAGGCTTTCTGGCCCAGTTTTTCCTCGGTGCGGGCGATGGAGAAGCCGGGATGGGTCTTGTCGATCACGAAGCACGACAGGCCCTTCTTGCCGGCACCGGGGTCGGTTACCGCGAAGAACACCAGGCTGCCGGGATGGGTGGCGTTGCTGATGAACTGCTTGGCGCCATTGATGATGTAGCGGTCGCCCTTCTTCACCGCTCGGGTCTTCAGGTTTGACGCGTCGGACCCGGCCTGCGGTTCGGTCAGCCCAAACGAGCCGACATGCTCGCCGGTCGCCAGCTTGCGCAGCCAGCGGTCCTTCTGGGCGTCGGTGCCGTAATTGTTCACCACGATGCAGGTCGGGGAGTTGTGCACCGAGACCATGGTGGAGACGGAACCGTCGCCGGCGGCGATTTCCTCCAGCAGCAGGGCGTAGGTGACGGGATCGATCTCACTGCCGTCCCACGCCGCGGGTGTGGTAGCGCCGAACACGCCGAGTTCGCCGAGTTCGGCGATGATCTCGGGCTCGATGCGCTTCTGCTTCTCGCGTTCGGCGGCCAGGGGGGCGAGGCGGTCCTGGGAGAAACGCCGGATCATATCGATGATCAGGGTGTCGCCGGTGGGGGAGATGCTGTCGGGCATGGTGGCCGCCTCGGGTTACCAATGGGAAGAGGCGATGTACACCCGGCAGGCTGATTTGTCAGCCTTGCCGGATGCGACGTGCCGGATGCGGCGACGTGCGGGGCGATCCGGAGCGGCCCGATGGCGCTGCCGGGCGCGGCCGCCTTAGGAGGCGAGCTTGGCGACAAGAACCGGGTCGGGGCGGAAGGCGGTGGGGAAGACCGTTTGCAGGGCCTTGATCTTCGGCAGGTCGAACGCCGCGATATAGGGGCTGTCGGGGTGCAGGGTCAGGAAGTTCTGGTGATAGGCCTCGGCCGGGTAGAAGCCGGTGTCCTGCCCGACCTGGGTGACGATCGGCTTCGGGAACGCCTTGGACTGGTTCAGTTGGGCGATGTACGCCTTGGCGATCCGGACCTGTTCGGGGGTCGTCGCGAAGATCTCGGAGCGGTACTGGGTTCCTCGGTCGGGATATTGTTCGTTGAGCTGTGTCGGGTCGGTGGTCACCGAGAAGAAGATCTGCAGCAGATGGCCATAGGTGATGATTTTGGGATCGTAGGTGATCCGCACGGACTCGGCGTGCCCGGTGGTGCCGGTGCTGACGACTTCATACTGGGCCGTGCCGGCGGTGCCGCCGTCGTAGCCGGACACGGCATTGACGACGCCGCGGACGTGCTGGAACACGCCCTGGACGCCCCAGAAGCAGCCGCCGGCGAGGATGAGCGTCTCGGTGCCCGATGCGTTCGGCGTTTCATCGACCTGCGCGGCCGGCAGAGGATGGTCGAGGCTGGCGCCTTTGGCGGCGGTCTCGCCGAACGAGGCGACCAGATAGACGCCGACCAGAGCGGCAGCGCAGACCGCCGCGGCGCGCCACGATTGCTTGGGATTGCGCATGACGTGTTGCTCCGTTTTCAGGTGGTGGGTTTGAAGGTGAGGGCCGCGCCGTTCATGCAGTAACGAAGACCGGTGGGCTTCGGGCCGTCGGTGAACACGTGACCGAGATGACCACCGCAGCGGACGCAGTGGATTTCGGTGCGGTCCATGCCGAAGCTTGTGTCGGTGCTTTCGGCGACCGCCTGGGGCAGCGGTTGCCAGAAGCTGGGCCAGCCGGTGTGGCTGTCGTATTTCGTTGCCGATGAAAAGTTCGCCAGGTCGCATCCGGCGCAGGCATAGGTGCCGGCGCGCGTCTCGAAGTCGAGCTTGCTGGAGAAGGGGGTTTCGGTGCCTTGCCGTCGCAAGACGCTGTACGCGGCCGGGCTGAGGAGGGAGCGCCAGCCGGCGTCGGTGTGCATCACCGGGAAGACGGCGGGCTGGGCTGCTTTGGCCGTTCGATGCCGGGGCCACAGGCCGAACAGGGCACCGGCTCCGGCGAGGGCTGTCATTCCGAGAAGGTCGCGTCGCATTGCCATCGTTACACCTTTGAAGATGCTTCGGGAGCGTATTCGGAAGAACGGGCGGCCGGGTTACAGGCGGATCGTCGGGTACGAGGAAACCGCCGCTACGGACCGTCGAGTGTCGCGAGTGCCGTCCTGATGGTGTTTTCGAGGAGCGGCCGTTCGGGACGCACGCGGGCCAGGACGCGGACGCCCATCAGGACGCCGAGCAGATGCTGCGCCAGGGTGCTGGCGGGTTTTGAGCGGGTGATGGTCTTGTCGGCCTGGCCGTTCTCGGCGCATGTCAGGAAGAACGCCTCGATCTTGTTGAGCGCCGCTGCGATGAGCGTGCGAAATTCAGGGTCGTGCGGGGCCAGCTCCAACGCGGCATTGACCAGCATGCAGCCTTTGTGGTCGCGGTCGGCGAGCGAGCGGTGCAGGATATCGTCGAAAAACGATCCGATGGCGGCGCGCGGCGGCAGGGCCTCACAGCGTTGGATGCGTGCGGCGATACTGCTGTCGACGTAGCGGTCGAGGGCGATGCGGAACATCGAGCGTTTGTCGCCATAGGCATTGTACAGGCTTGCGGCGGTGAGCCCGGTCTTTTCCATCAGGTGTTTGACCGACGTCGCCTCATACCCATGCGCCCAGAAACATTGGACCGTGGCGTCGAGGACGGCCGCTTCGTCGAATTCCCTTGGTCTTGCCATTCCGTCGTCCCGTTGCATGCGCCGGCCGCACCTTGCCACCGCCGGCCGCGCCGGTCATGTCAGATTGTGGTAGCGGTCGGCTGCGGGTGTGTTCAGGCAGGCCTCGCTGACGGTGCGAAGAAGGGCGAGGGACGTTGGCGCGCCTGGGCAAGGACGTAGAGGGCCGCGGCTTCCATCCCGACGGCCAGGATAGGGTTGGCCCGAGCGGCTGTGATTGCCTGTAAATTCTTGCCAAGAGGCCAGCAGGCCGTCGCCGACCCGAACCGGCCGCATCGCAGCGCCATCCGGGACGGCGGAGCGGGCGACCGGTCAGCTGCTTTTTGCCGACGTATTCAAAGTGTCGGATCGGGCGGCGGTGCCAATGTCGCAGCGCTGTTTTTTCGCCCATGGCCATCGTCGGAGGACCTTTGGTCCAGGGGTTGCGCCGGCCATCACCCGTACCATCAATCCTGCCTGGTTACGACGAACGGAGCGGAACGAATTTTCTTGGCACGGAAGCGAGAAACAGCACGAGGCATACGCAGAGGAGAACGATGTCCTTGAACAGGAATTCCCCGGTCAGGTTCCAGGCGATGGGATCGGTCGAGAGGCTCCATTTTACGACGCCGGGTGTCGAGAAGAAGAACGACCACGTGATAACAAACGTTCCGACCCCCATGAATGAGCCGATCGCCGATGCGATTGGGCTGAATGCGCCGATGGCTAGAAGTGCGGCGATGGTGAGTTCGATCGTGCCGAGGAGATCGGCTTCTCCCCTGATGCCGAAGATTGAAAGCCAGGATACGAACGGGCTGTTGGAGATGTAGAGCTCGATGCCGTGGGCCGATTGCAGGGTAAATTTCTGTATGCCGAAGGTCACGAATATGACGACCATCACCCATCTGAGAATGCCGAGCATCCGGTATGAGCCGGCGCCCGTTTCGGCGACGTGGAAGTTGTCCTGCATGGGATTCTGCATCCTTTTCAAATCAGTCAACGCAAATAGCCCCGTATCGATACGTGATGCGGGCACGCTCTGAGGCGGTGCTTTCACCAGCAGCATCGGACACAAGGCCATTCCGCCATTGGATTCGACGGCTGGGCCATGCGGTTACAGTCCATTTGGCTGGCGATATGACGTCTGAGCGCGCTCGAGACGAACCGATTTCAGTGCGGACGTGTTGCTTCGTGGCGCCGTCAGGGTGTTTGATGGCCGACCTTGCGGTGAACCCGCTTGGTTCCGTCGTGCGTTCGCAGGGCAACGTCACGCGCGTCAACACCATCGGTCCAGATGCCCCGCGACCGCACCCGTATCAAGCCAGGAGAGCAAATGCGGCTCGAAACCCTACTTCCCCTCGGCAAAGTGGATCCCGGCCTGCGCGCGCCCGACACGCCGCTGGACATCGATGCGGTCGGACGCGATGCGCGGTTGCTGGAGGAACTCGGCTACAGCGCGCTGATGGTCGAGGAGACGAAGGACGATCCGTTCGTTATCATGGCGCTCGCCGCCCAGGCGACACGGACGCTGGGGCTTGGCACTGCCGTCACCATCGCCTTTCCGCGCAGCCCGACGGTGATGGCGATGAGCGCCTGGACCATCCAGAAGCTGTCGAAGGGGCGGTTCACGCTGGGCCTGGGCACCCAGGTGCGCGGCCATATCGAGCGGCGGTTCGGCATGAAATGGTCCCCTCCGGCACCGTGGATCAGGGATTATGTGAGGGCGGTGCGGGCGATCTGGGATTGTTGGCAGAATGGCACGCGGATCGACTTCAAAAGCGAGCATTACGCCATCAATCTGATGGTGCCGCTGTTCAATCCGGGACCGATCGCGCACCCCGATATCCCCATTCACCTGGCGGCGGTGAACAAGGTGATGTGTTCGGTTGCCGGGGAGGTTGCCGACGGCATCCGGCCGCATCCGGTCTGCACGCCATCCTACATCGAGCAGGTCATGTTGCCGGCGGTTCGAGCCGGGGCGCGGAAATCCGGCCGCCCGATGACGGACTTCCGGGTCAGCATGAAGCCGCTGGTCGCCGCGGCGGCAACCGAAGCCGAGCTGGTGCCGAAAATTCGTGACGCCCGTGCGCGCATTGCGTTCTACGCCTCGACGCCCGCCTATTTCGCCGCGTTCGACCATCTCGGACTGGGCGATCTGGCCAATCGCTGCAAGGTCCTGTCAAAGGCGCAGGCATGGGAAGAGCTTCCGGGCCACATCACCGACGATGTCCTGGAGCAGTTCGCCGTCATCGGGACCTATGACCAGATCGGCCACAAGCTGTGCGATCGCTACGGCCACCTGGTAACAAATATCGAGTTTTCCATCGCGGTGAAGAGTGCCGCAGACCGGATCATCCTGGCTGGGCTGGCCGAGGACATCCAGGGTCACGATACTGAACCGGCTCGGCGGGCGATCCTGGGGCCGGCGGGATAGCGCACGGCGGAAGCGGGCCGTCAACCGGCCGCGAATGGTTTCGGCGATCGTCGCCTGGGCTTACCAACGCCACAGTCTGAGCATGACCGTCCGGGCCATGATCGTTACGATCGCACAGCCAACGGTGTACCAGACGGCGATGTAGAGCGGATCGTCGGACGGGCACGCGAAGACGAAGACGAATGCCCCCCAGGCGGCGGCGGAAAGCCCTGCCGCCAAGGCGGTGCCGGATCGGTCCGTTGGTGCCCCTCGGCGGCCGAGCAGGCCGAGTGCGAGGGCGGGGGGGACCGATAGTGCCACCATCTGCCAGACACATTGCAGGCCCTGCCGCCAGTCCAGGCGGGAGAGAAGGTGTGCGAATCCATCACCGCTTGCGTCGATGGCCCATCCGCTGACGAAGACTGCGGCAATGCAAACGAGCATGAAACGCAGTCCGGGGCGCGGGGAGCGGGACGGATCGACCGACAGGAGGGCAACCCCGGCGCCGAGCGCAGCGATGAGGCCGAGGCTTGTGAGTTTCCACCAGAAGGACGGCGCGTCCATGGCCGTTTGCATATCGGGGCGCATGAATCCCAGGCCGAGATAGACCGCGATCTCGATCGCGCCGAGTGCAAGCAGAAGCATCGCATCGCGGACCAGGCTGCGTGGCCTGACGGGGCGTAGATTTTGGCTGAGGCGCTCGACCAGGAATTCAGTGCGCATCGTCTGTCTTCCGAATGATCGACGCGAGGCGCTTGAGGCCGCGATGGATGTTCACCTTGATGAGGGACACGGACTGGCCGGTCGCACGCGACGCTTCCTCGACGCTGTAGCCCTCCAGCTTGACGAGGCGGATGGCCTCGACCTGGGCGGGTTTCAGGGAATCGAGCAGATGCTGGAAGGTGGAACCGGCCACGACGGCCTCTTCGTGATCGGGCACGCGGATATTGTCATCGAGGGGTTCGGTTGCCTGCATCTTGAGTGCGCGCAGCCGGTCGATCCATTTGTAACGTGCGATCCCGGCGAGCCATGGCCCGAAAGGGCGCGACGGATCGTAGGTGTGACGCTTTTCGTGGACCGCCAGAAGGACGTCCTGCACCGCGTCCTCGGTCATCGCAGGAGGAAGGCGCGGACGGTAATACCGGCGCAGCCATGATGCCAGTTCAGCGAGAAGGATCCTGTACGCATGCGCGTCCCCGGCCTGAGCGGCCGCCATCATCGTGTCCCAATTCCTGCCGGCGGATTCGCCGACGTCAGCGCCTGCTTTCGGGACCATAGCGGAACGGTTTAGTGCGCGGCAGATCGCTGCCGCCGACGTGCACCGCCGCTACCGGTCCCCGCGGCAAATTCGGCGCCGCGCCTGCCGCGGTTACACCGCCAAGTGCGCGTTGATGCGAGAAATGCGGTATCGCCACAAATCCGGTCCTCGGATGACATGAATTGAGCCGGCTGACCTTGTCGTCCTCCGTGAGAGAGGCAACAGGAAGCGAACGTTGTAGAGCGGACCCACCAGAATGGCTAGCCCGTGGAATGTGGGGTTGCTGTAACCGGTGCCGTTTTTCTCCGAATAGACTTCGAGAATGATGGCGGCGAGGCCGCGCCAATTTCGGGAGAATGACATGCGCGTTTGGCTGGCGGTCGCGATCGGAACGCTGATTCCGTCCCTGGTGGTGGCGCAGCCGGCTTCCCGGCCGGTGGTGGGCGAATTGTTCACGTCGGAAGGCTGTTCATCCTGTCCGCCGGCGGACGCGAAGCTCGCCGAGCTGGCAAAAACCCACCCGGACCTGTTACTGCTGGCGTTTCATGTGACTTACTGGAACAATCTGGGTTGGCACGATCCGTTCTCCTTCGATGCCGCGACACAGCTTCAGCGCCATTATGTGGCGCTTGGGATCAGTCCCGAGGTCTATACGCCAGCCCTGATTGTGGATGGCCGGCTCGACGCGGTCGGGTCTGACGGCGCGGCGGTCGATCATGCGTTCCGGCAGGCGGCGCTGACCCGCGAGACGGCCGCGCAGATCCAGGTCGAGCGCGGGCCTGGCGGGCTGACGGTATCGGTTGGGGCTGGAGCTGGCACGGGAACGCTGGTGCTTATCGGCTATGACCGGCTGCACCAGACCCATGTCGGGCGGGGCGAAAACAGCGGTCGAACACTGGAGGAGGCGGATATTGTCCGCTCGATGTCGATTCTCGGTCCCTGGTCCGGACAGCCGGTCCACCTGAATGTGCCCTATCCCGCCGGTCAGGACGTTGCCGTCCTGCTGCAGCGGGCGGACGGACACATCGTAGGGGCCGGCGTGGCTCGGGCGGCCTCGTAGGGCACTACGCGACCTGGCATTTGGAGCCGATTTCGTGATTGACGAACACGGCCACGTGGTCGCCTCGGCGAACCGGGTAGAGCCCCAGCGGCGTGCCCGTCAGGATGACGTGTCCGGGTAGGAGATCGAGCGCCAGGTGCCGGCGCAGCCATTCGAGGGAGGCCTCGGCGCCGCCAGGCATCGGCCAAAGGTCGCCGGATGCGACGGTGTGGCCGTTGATGCGGACCGACAAAGTGCCTTTTTCGGCGATATACGTCTGGGACGACAGCCAATCGTCATGCGGCAGGACGAAACCTGCGTTGAGGCCGTTGTTGGCAACCAGCTCCGGCAGCGTCTTGCGGGATCCCCTGAAAACGAAGTGATGGAGTTCGATGACCGGGAATGCCGCCGCGATCGTACCATCCGGCGCGATCCGCACCGCCATTTCGCCTTCGATCGCCGGGCTGGCGAAATCGTCGAAATCCAGGCTGTCGTCGTATTTTCGGATTTCGCTTTCGAAGAGACATCCACGGATTGGTCCCTGCATGCCGAATTGGCGCACGGTGCCCGGCCCGGTGCAGCCGACCTTGTAACCAATGATACGATCGCCCGCTGATGTCCGTATTCTCGCGACGGCGTCCTGCAATGCGTAGGCGTCGGCAAGCGGCGGGGCGAAATCCGGGTCCGCGAAGCACGTCCCCGGCACGCGCGCACGATAGTCGCGCCATTGGCGGTCGGCCAGGTCTTGTAGCCTTTCCACCCCGACGCGCCTCGCGCCCGTTTCCGCCGTCGTCGCTACGCGGCCGAGGGATAGTTCGAGGGGAAGAGGGCGCGCTTGGTTTCGTCGTCGTTGGTCTTCTTGAAGTCGTGACCTTTGCCGACGGCACGCGCCCGCTGTGCGGCCGGCCTGGCATCGACCATCTGGAAGAGACGTTTCAGATGCGGATAAGCGGCCAGCGGATCGTCCAGTCCCTTCATGACGCGTGCGGCTCTGTCCAGCCAGCCCCACGCCGACATGTCGGCGATCGTGTAGGTGTCGCCGACGATGAATTCCCGTCCGGCGAGATGATCGTTCAGCACCTCATAGTGGCGCTCCGCCTCACGTCGATAGCGGTTCGCGGCGTATTCCAGGCCGCCCGGCGCGGCGAACTGGAAATGCACCGCCTGGCCGGAGAACGGGCCAAGTCCGGAGGCGATGAAGAGCAGCCACGAGAGCAGTTCGGGGCGGTCTTCGGGTGTGCCAAGGAATGTCCCGGTCTTCTCGGCGAGATAGAGCAGGATGGCGGTGGAGTCGAACACCCGGGCTTCCTTGCCGCCGGGACCGGCGGCGTCGACGATCGCCGGTACCTTGCCGTTCGGGTTGATCGCCCGAAACGCGGGGGCGTGCTGCTCGCCCTTGCTGGTGTCCACCGGAATCGTTTCGTAGGGGAGACCGGCTTCCTCAAGCAGAAGAGCGACCTTCGCGGGATTCGGGGTTGGGTGGAAATAGAAGCGGATCATGGCGTTTCCCTCGGGTTGGATTGCAGCCGACATCGCGGGCACGGCGTTATGGTATGTCCGTTCTAGAATAGGCCGTGGCGATGGGCGTGGCAAGATGCCGGCGGGCCGGGGCTACGATGGACTCGGCCGCCTAATGCAACGAAACCCGATATGGGAGGTCGAGGTGTCAATGGGTTCGGCCTGGCGCGCGGCCGGCCGGAACCGCAGGCAGTAATTGGGGGCGCACAGATGTGATCCCCCCTTCACGATGCGCCGTGTGGTGCGTGGATCGTTGTCGCCAGGGGAGCAGCAGCCGTGGGTGGCGGCGGCGTGTGGTGTGACGGGACTGTCGGTCCATTCCCAGACGTTGCCGATCATATCGAACAGGCCGTAGCCGTTGGCCGGGAATGCCCCGGCCGGCGAGGTGCCCTCGTAACCGTCTTCCGCGAGGTTTTCCCAGGGGAAACGGCCTTGCCAGGTGTTGGCCATGATGCGACCGCCGGGCATGGGTTCGTCACCCCAGGCGTAAGCGGCACCATCGAGGCCACCACGTGCGGCGAATTCCCATTCTGCCTCGGTTGGCAATGACTTGCCCGCCCAGGCGGCATAGGCTCGGGCGTCGTCGTACCCGACATGCACCACGGGATGGTCCATGCGGTCGGAAATGTCGCTGCCGGGGCCTTCCGGATGCCGCCAGTTGGCCGCTGGCACGTAGTCCCACCACGCCCGGTAATCGCCGAGCGAAACGGGGCCCTGGGGCTTGCGGAAGACTGAGGAGCCTGGTGCCAGAAGCGAGGGGGCCGCGTCGGGATACAGCCGCGGATCGGGCTGTTGTTCCGCCATCGTCCGGTATCCCGTTGCATCGACGAAACGGGCGAACGCGCGGTTGGTGACGAGGTGCCGATCGATCCAGAAACCATCGACATTCCGGCGATGAACCGGGCGTTCCTCGCGATAGAACCGGTCGGAGCCCATCAGGAAGTCGCCAGCTTGGACCCACACCATGTCCGGGCCGGGGTCCGGAAGGGGGCTGTGCCCCCTTCCCAACGCCGACGTGGTCGCCAGTGTCACCGGTCTGCCTGCCGGGGAACGAAGTCCAGCGGCGAACCAGGCGGGATCAGTTCCTCCTGCTTCACGCTGTCTTCGAACGCCCGCACGATGCGGTGCGCGTGCTGCATGACCCACCAGCGGACGTAGCGCTGGTTCACCGGCTCCCGCTCCTTGGGATCCTCCTGAAGGTGGGTGATGCGGGCAAAACCGAGCGGCAATTCGGGATCGTGGAAGTGCTGCTGGCG